>NZ_CP014945.1:1514790-1817748 GCF_001606025.1 Psychrobacter alimentarius
CATTATTTATTTTTGCATAATGTGTGCGTGCTATTACTGAGCTTTCCTTGATGGATGACGCTGAAAGGTATTGATAGAAACAAGTACTTTCAGGATTGTTATTTATGCCGATGTTATCAACACCTTCTTATAAAAAACCTGTTCATACAAAAAAATTACCACGTTTTGGCACCAACCAAGCGCTGTTAAGTATTGCTGTTGCCTCCATTCTTAGCACGACAGCAGTTGCGGCAGAAAATAATGCGCTGACAGCGCAGCAAACCTCTGCA
The DNA here is from genome assembly GCF_001606025.1 of Psychrobacter alimentarius. Lineage (NCBI taxonomy): Bacteria > Pseudomonadati > Pseudomonadota > Gammaproteobacteria > Moraxellales > Moraxellaceae > Psychrobacter > Psychrobacter alimentarius. The sequence continues at coordinate 1,515,060 of NZ_CP014945.1, forward strand.
CAAAACACAGTGGCACAAGATATTGCTGAACAGCAAGAGATGCCAAGCACTGAGTTAGATACCATTGTCGTCTTAGCGGCTAGGGACGAGTTGGTGCAAGCGCCGGGTCTGTCTATCATTAGTGAAGAAGCCATCGAAAAAGCATCGATCTCTAATGACATCTCAGAAATCGTGCGTAAAATGCCAGGCGTGAATCTGTCAGGCTCGTCTACGTCAGGCCAGCGTGGTAATCAACGTCAGATTGATTTGCGCGGTATGGGCCCGAATAACACGCTTATTTTGATCGATGGTCGGCCAGTCACTTCTCGTAATGCCGTGCGTCCTGGTCGTGGCAGTGAACAAGATACTCGTGGCGATTCACAATGGGTACCGCCAAGCGCCATTGAACGTATCGAAGTATTGCGTGGACCTGCAGCGGCTCGCTATGGTTCTGGTAGTATGGGTGGTGTGGTAAATATCATCACAAAGGCACCGACCAAAAAAGAATTTTCGGTGTCAGGACATTATGAGTTGCCAGACAGTGATTTTGAAGGCGACGATTGGCGGACTAACATCAATATGGCAGGCCCGTTGACGGATAAGCTGTCCTTCCGTACCACGCTTGGCTATCATGAGAGTGAAGGAGACGATCCTTATATTAATGCAAAAGATGCAGTCATTGTTGATGGGCGTGGTGGTCCAGAAGCCTCTGTTGCGGCAGGTCGTGAAGGGGTCGAAAATATAGACGCTCGCCAGCTTTTTGAATACGCCATGGATGCGATGAATACCGTTGGTGTTGAGGTTAATTACAGTAATCAAAGTAATCGCTGGGCGGGCGATTCACAATTTCAAACAATAAACGATGACTTGATCAATGCATTAGCTGGTCAAGAAACCAACAAAATGGAGCGTTATGGCGCTGCATTCACTCATCGCGGTGAATATGACAATAGCAGTAGTAATAGTTACTTAGAATATACGCGTACCGTCAATGAGCGCCTTAACGAAGGCAACGCAGGTCGTAATGAAGGCCAAATTTCAGTTCCTGGTGAAGGAGAAGAGTACACTTGGACAGAAGCAACTTATGACACGCTAAATGCAAAATCAGAGTGGGATATCTACTTTGACCGTCATACATTGACCGCGGGTGCAGAATTCCGTGGTGAAAAACTGGACAATCCAGTGGTTTCTACATTGACGTTTGATGAGGGGTTTGAGTTTGGTGATACAGAGACTGATCCTTCTAAGCGTGATTCAAAGACAGATTCGTATCTAGTAGGTGCTTATTTAGAAGACAATTATCAACTTAATCCTGATTGGTATATCACACCTGGCATCCGTTTTGACTATCATGATCAGGCTGGTAGTAACTGGTCACCTAGTATTAATACCACTTGGAATTTCAGTCCGAACTGGTCGGTAAAAGCAGGTGTTAGTCGCGCATTTAAAGCGCCCTCACTTTATCAGCTTGATCCGAACTATATCTACTATACGGGTGGTAATGGCTGTCCATCTAATGTACCGCTCGATCAACGAGGCTGTTACGTCTTGGGTAACTCTGACCTAAAGCATGAAACCTCTTGGAACAAAGAGTTGACCTTTACTTATAAAGACAATGATGGGCTCAATGCAGGATTAACTTACTATCATAACGCCTATGACAATCGTATCGGTGCGGGTGTAGATCGTGTGGGTGTAATAGGTGTCGTGGCTGATGGTATTGCCGCAAACCGATCTGTATTTCAGTGGGAAAACCAAGGCGATGCAGTCATTGAAGGTCTTGAAGGATTTGTAAAAGTACCTGTTACAGATACCGTCACATGGTCAACCAACTTAACAGGAAACATTCGCTCAGAGCGTAAAGATACGGGCGAGCCGCTATCGTTAATTCCTAAATTCACAGCGAACACAAGCGTCGATTGGGATATTACCCCGCGCTGGAATACAGATTTTGGCGTCAGCTACTACGGAACCATCGAGGCACCTAATATCTCTGTGACGACTGGCGATGAGCTTGGTACTGCAAAACTTGACCGTGAACCTTATGCTCTTGCTAATGTGAGCACCCGCTATAATCTGACGGACGCTATCACCATTGGCGCTGGTGTCAAAAACTTATTTGATAAACAAGTCAAACGAGAAGGCACGACGACCAATGCTGGTGCGCGTACGTTCAATGAACCCGGTCGTTACTACATCTTTGATGTCAGCGTTGATTTTTAATACTGATTCACTTTGATAAATAGGTTTTTTGCGAAAATAAAAGGTTTGGGTATATGCTCAGACCTTTTTTGATTGTGCTTTTTAGATAGATTCTTTGCTGTATAAAGCTATTAAGATAGCTTTTTGACATACGTATAATGCTCAATCTGCAAATTTAGAGGACTGGGGTACTGATCAACACGTTGGTAGCCATTATTGTCATAGTACTGATAGGTACACAAGCTATCGGTATGCAGTGAATAAGCGGCTGCGCCTTTCGCGATAAGATAATCTTCAAACGTTTGAATCAATGTAGCACCGATACGATGACGGCGGTAACTTGCATCTACACAAAAAAACTGTAACTCACTATCAAAATCTATGTCACGTCGTCGTGCGCTAATCTCGTCTTTTACTTGTAGATCACTCAATACCTGTCGTCCTTGTACTGATAGTCGTAGCGTCTCTTTTGCTTGAGCAATCAGTGGCTTATTATCAAACGCTAACGCTCTACACGTGTCGTTCTTGGCGACACCAATGATGACACCGCAGAGTGTATCACTGCATCGTGCAACTTGCATAAAGGTGGCGCGGTGAATGTCTTTTGCCATAAAAATAATGGCCAGTTGCCGCAGCGCCTCATCGTCTGTGGCAGTGGTAAACACACTAAGATTCATGTTGCTGACAAACAAGTCAACAATGACGGTAAAGTCTTCAGGCTCAGCATCGCGATATTGTATGGTTGTCATAAGCCGCTCTCTTTTTTTGTACTAACACTAGTCGTTCATACGTCAGTTCTCTTCTCTAACATCAAGTTCGATAGGCAAACAACGAGACAGTTGCGTCAACTTGACGCAACTGTACAAAGTCTAAAATAGACTGAATGAGATAATTATATTTAGTACAGAACTACCATTCTATCTCGCCAGTATTCACCTGACTGCTCAATTTTAAATCACTCTCACCCGGCAACGCAGGATAGGCTGATGTCATAATATCGGTCACTTTTTCTGATTGTTTACCATCTTGGTTTTTTGTAGCAGCAAGTGCTTGCTCAAAGGTTTTTAGATAGCTGATGGTAAAGTCGATGGCGTAGTCTTGTTGGAGCGGCGTGCCTATATAATGTCCCGGAATGACTATGTTTGGCTTAAGCAGCTTCATACGCTCCAGCGATTCTACCCAAGCACTACGAGCCTCAGTTGTTTGAGTATCCGCTGTCCAGACATGCATGCCTGAGGTCACAGATACGCCACCAAAGACGGTTTTGGACTCTGGTACCCACATGTAGGCTTGCGGGGTGTTTATTTCTTTAATGTCGATCTCATGACCTTCTAGGGTTAACGTTGACTGATTAAGCACTTGTGGCACGGTAATCTTTGTGGGTGCATGTTTACCTAGAATAGGGCCCCAATGTGCTAATTTTGCTTCCTTAGTGGCTTCGATGTGTTTCACAATTGAGGGACTAGAGACAACTTTGACACTGGGGAAGGCTTTGATTAATGGCTGTAGACCAAAGTAATAATCTGGGTCGCCTGCGGTAATGTAGATCATTTTAAGATCTTTATTGCTTTTTTTGATCATATCTACCAAGGCTTTACCGTCACTGACACTAAACTGCGCATCGAATAAGATAGCGTCCTTTTCACCGCTGGCCAGTACTGACGTTACGGGGAATACAGCGTTTTGATCGGGCTTATATTCTTGTAGTGTTAGGTTGGCAGCGTTTGCTTGCGTGGCAAACAGTAGCGCGCTTACGATAGCAGCAGTGGCGATAAGTTTGTTCATAAGATACCTGTTTTTTTTGAGTAAATGGGTCACGTGATGTGCGGTATTAATTACTGGTATCTATTCTATTTGATTATATTTCGTTGAAATACCTTATAATTCGATATTAACTGTTTCATATTTCGCGCAAATAAGGACAAAACAATGGACAGACTGACCGCCCTACAGGTATTTGTGACGATCGTGGAGCAAGGCAGCTTGAGCCGAGCGGCAGACAATTTAGACATGTCTAGAGCCAAAGTAACGCGATATTTGACAGAGCTTGAGAGTTGGATGGATGTGCGCTTGTTGCATCGCACCACTCGACGTTTGAGCTTGACGGCAGCAGGTGAGGAGACGCTGGAAGTGGCGCATCAGCTACTCGGATTGACGAATACTTTGGATGGTATACGCAACCAAAACGCGCTGGTGCTAAAAGGTCAGTTGCGGATTACTGCCAGCTACTCGCTGATTGATAGTCTGCTGATGGATGTGGTTGGTAGCTTTGTATCGCATTGGCCGCAGACAGCGGTTGATATTCTTGCGACGGACGACTCAGTCAATTTGATTGATGCGCGCATTGACTTGGCCATTCGGATTACCAATGACTTGGAACCAAACGTGGTCGCCAGACGTATTGGCGAGTGTCGCTCTATTGTCTGCGCTGCGCCAGAGTATCTACAAAAGCGTGGTAAACCGATCGATGCGCAGTCACTTATGCATCATAACTGTTTGTCGTTTGCTTATTTTGGGCGCTCAGCATGGGTTTTTAATGGCCCAAATGGCCCCGAATCTGTCCCCATCTCAGGCAATATCAGCGCCAATATCTCCGAGGTATTGCTCGCTGCAACGCTGCGCGGTCACGGTATCAGTTTGCAGCCCTCCAGTACGGTCAAGCCGTTGATTGAGTCCGGTCAATTGATTGAACTACTGCCTGAATGGCAACCCAAAACGCTGGGCGTGTATGTGGTTTATGCCAATCGAAAACAGGTGACGCCTTTACAAAGGCAGTTTATTGATTTTCTTATAGAAGAGATCAAACGCTCGCCTCATTGGTAATGTCTGACTTCTCTATAAACTTTAAGCACTTAAAACTTTATGCTGTATTTTTTGATGTAAAAATAAGCGTTCAATTTACACATGAATAAATTAAAAATACTGTCACAACAACATCTTAAATCTAATTGTATCAAAACGGATACAGCAGCAGCGCTCTTCTTGACAGTGACCAAATGCAAGTATATTTTTAAGGTGGCTGCTTTTAATGGATTAATCATATAGATGCTTGTTTTAAAAGCGGTTATATAGAAAAATAGATTGACTCTGCCTTAAAATTACTGATTTTCATCATACATAACAATAAAGGATTATAAATATGAGTACCACAGAATATACCGATATTACCGCCGCCGTTACCCGCGAAAAAGGCAGTGATTTCGTCTTAGAGCAGGCTAAGATCCGCGCACCCAAAGCGGACGAGGTGTTGGTAAAAGTCGTCGCCACAGGCATGTGCCATACCGACATGATCGTCCGTGACCAAGATTATCCTGTGCCATTACCTTTGGTATTGGGTCATGAAGGCGCAGGTATTGTCGAAAAGGTCGGGCCACTGGTCAAAGATATAGCAGTGGGCGACCACGTCGTATTGTCCTATGGCTATTGTTCAAAATGCAGTTCGTGCCATTCAGGTCATGAGGCGTATTGTAAGGAGTTTTATCCACGTAATTTTGGTGGCAGTGACATGGAAGGTAATAATGCGATTCAAGATGCGGATGGCAACCCGCTCAACGATCATTTCTTTGCCCAGTCTTCATTTGCGACCTATGCGCTCAGTTTAGAGAGCAATACCATTAAAGTGTCAAAAGATGCACCGATTGAGCTGCTTGGTCCGTTAGGGTGCGGTATCCAGACAGGGGCAGGCGCGGTAATTAACTCGCTAAAAGTACGACCGGGCACGAGCTTTGTGACCTTTGGTGCAGGCGCTGTGGGACTGTCAGCCGTACTTGCAGCCCAAGTAGCTGGCGCGACCACTATCATTGCAGTGGATGTGGTGCCATCACGACTTGAGCTTGCCAAAGAGCTTGGCGCAACGCACGTCATTAATAGTAAAGAAGAAGATGTGGTCGAAAAGGTACGTGATATTACAGGTGGCGGTGCATTGTTTGCCTTGGAGTCAACGGGCATTCCAGATGTTTTACGTCAAGGTATTGATTCGCTTGGCACGCTTGGGACTATTGGTGTGGTGGGCGCACCTGCCTTGGGTACGGATGCGGGTTTTGATATCAATGATTTGCTGCTTGGCGGTAAATCCATACAAGGTATCGTGGAAGGCGACTCTACGACCAAAATCTTTATTCCTCAGCTGGTCGAGCTTTATTTACAAGGGCGCTTTGCCTTTGACAAATTGGTTAAATACTATGACTTTGAAGATATTAATCAAGCGGCAAAAGACAGTGCTGAGGGGACTACTTTAAAACCCATTATCCGTATTGCTGATCAGGTGTAACGGTAGTTTGTCTATCAAAGATGCGAGCATATTAGCGACAACTTATCGCGTAAATCCGCAACAATCTTAACTTTCTCTCAATAAAAAAGGTCTGAGCCATTCGCTTAGACCTTTTTTATTTATCGATCACTTTTTATTCGTCCGTTATCTTAAGTTTAAAATTATTTTGCCCAAAAAATTTCGAGTTTGGGTTTGATAACTAATGAGAGGATGATTGAAAAGAAAATGCCAATCGGTAGGGCGGTCAATAAACTCGCCATCCACATATAGATAAAATGACGCCAGTCAGAAAAATCATTGATATTCATAGTGGTCACCACCGCCATGATTGACTCCATGATGACAGCCATGCATAGCCCAAAGATAACATTCATTTGTACAGTAGAAATCGTTGGCAATAATGTACGCAATATTTTATTGATTAGCATGGCAATGACACCGCCAATAGGGGCAATACAAACGACGCAAAGCGCAAAAGAGCTCAGCCAAGCACGTAGAAAACCATCCCCAAAACCAAGGTTATTCCAAGTCATTACAAAGGTCAGTGTCCCGCCGATCACCGCTACTATACTAAAAATAATACCTATTTTTTTAAAAGTCTTAATCATCTACTGATCTCTATTAAACAATTCGAGCACAGTATAGCCATATATTTTTGATAAAAGCAGTCTTGTTCTTCTGGTTTTTTTCTGTACAAAGTGATGAATTTATTCGACATTTTTAGATAATTTAGAGCGCATGAGCTTTCCGTTTTTCTGCTTTAATCATCCTTTAACCTTGTAATGTGAGGAAGCTTTTAACGTATAACGACCATAGAAAAAGGTTTACCTTTGCATACTTTCGTTATAACATAACGATTTTTTTGAAATGTTATACTATAACGGAATAATTTATGAGAAAAGTTGGCTTAATTGCGGTTTTGGTCGCATTGGCAGGAATGGCATGGTATTTCATCGCTGGGGCGAGCACGGTGACAAATTCATCGGCATCAATGTCTAAGCCGAAAGGCAATGGCGATGCTCAACAGGACTTAATCGTGGTCACCCCGTGGGAGTTGACTGCTATGGACCCAAGCAAGTCTGGTTTTATCTTTCAGCGTCTGCAAATTGCCGAGACGTTGGTGGACGCCAAACAAAACGCAGAGTTGCAGCCCATGCTGGCACAAAGCTGGTCGTCTAATGATAAGGGCGATGTATGGACGTTTGTGCTGCGTGATGACGTCGTATTTCATGACGGCTCGCCATTGACAGCGGATGATGTGGTCAAAAGTTTGCAAGTGGCACTCACTAAACCCACCGCTTTGGAATCGGCCGCAATCTCAAATATCAAAGCCATTGACAGCAAAACGGTTGAGATTACTTTAGACAAGCCACTCATGTCTTTTCCCGCTTACTTGGCGCATGCCACCAGCATTATTTTGGCGAGCGCATCGTTTGATGAAAATAACGAAGTTACAAAGCTATTGGGTACAGGACCCTATTACGTCACCAAATTTGAGCCACCACAAAAAATCGAGCAAAAAGCTTTTGCTGATTATTGGGGAGAAAAAGCCAAGATTCAGGACGTTACTTATCTTGCCAATAGTCGTAGCGAAACGCGCACGCTACTGGCGCAGAGCAAACCCAACTACCTTGTATTTACGCTAGATTCGGCGAGCCTGACACGCTTGCAACAAGACCCAAATCTACAAGTTCAGTCAAAGTCGCTGGCTCGTACTATCGAATACAAAGTCAATGCGGACAATCCTTTATTTCATGATGTTGCCGTTCGCCAAGCGCTTAGTGATGCCATCGACAGACAGGGTCTCGCTCGCTCTGTGATGCATGCAGAAAATGCCGCTGCCGCACAAATATTGCCGCCGATTTTTAAAGACTGGCAAATCAAAACCCCCACCCAAACGCCTGATCCAGCAGCCATCAAACAACGTTTGTTAGATGCAGGTTTTACTGTGGATAGTAACGGGATGCTACAAAAAAACGGCAAGCCCTTTAAATTTACCTTACGCACGTTTTCAGATCGTCCAGAGCTACCAATTATTGCGACCGCCTTACAAGCGCAGTGGAAAAAAATTGGGGTAGATGTGGACGTGTCTGTGGGCAATTTTTCAGACATTCCTGCTGGCCATCAAGACGGCACGCTAGAGATGGGACTATATGCCCGTAACTACGGCATGACCCCTGATCCTGTCGGCTCGCTCATAGAAGACTTTGATCCAAACGGTAGCGATTGGGGTGTCATGAATTGGCAAAACGCTGCATTGAGCAAGGATTTATTGACGCTTGAGACAACCAAAGGGAATGATGTAGCGACCAAGAAGCGCGTCTCACAGATTATCTTTGATGAGCGTCCTGTTGTGCCTGTGGTGTATTACCAACAAAACGCTGCGGCCCATAAGTCATTGAAGGGGTTAGAGATTGATGGTTTGGAGCGGAATTTTTATTTAAACAAGCTGTCTTGGTAATTTGAGGTTGCCGTAACTCGTTTTATACATTCAAAAATGGTGACTCATAATTATGTTTAAGTATATTTTGCAGCGTTTGTTACAACTGGTGTTTGTCATTTGGTCAGTTGGTACGTTGACTTTTATTTTGACCCGTAGTTTACCCGGTGATATGGCTTACCGTATCGCGGCTAGTCGCTACGGTTATGATCAAACCGATGCCGCTGCTGCTGCGATTGTGCGTGCAGAGCTGGGTCTGGATCAGCCGTGGTGGCAAAGCTATACCGATTGGCTGCTTGATTTGGTGCAGCTCAATCTTGGGCACTCCTTGGTCAGTGGCGAGGCTATATGGGCTGAGATCTCGCACCAGTTCGGGCATACGCTGGCACTGGCATTGGTTGCGCTGGTGCTATCGCTACTAATCGGACCGCCTTTGGGGCTGCTTGCCGCGCAAAAACCCAATGGCTTGTTTGATCGGTTTACCTTGGTAATCAGTACCATGCTGCGTTCTGTACCAGTATTTATCATTGGTATTGCGCTCATTACGTTACTCGCGGTGCAGATAAAATGGCTACCAGCGGCAGGATATGGCACACCGCAACATTATATTCTGCCTGCGTTGACCTTAGCGATTGGACTGGCAGCGGTTTCTATCCGCGTCAGTCGTCACGCCATGGTACAAGTACAAACGTCTGAGTATTATGATTTTGCCAAGCTTAAGGGTTTGAGTAAATGGACGGCGTTTTGTCGTCATGGTCTGCGCAATGTGGCGATTCCGATTTTGGCCTATCACTCAGTGCAGCTGGTGTATTTGGTAGAAGGGGTGGTGATTGTGGAGAGTTTGTTTGCATGGCCGGGCAGTGGTCATGCTTTGGTACACGCGATTGTCGCGCGTGATGTACCCATGATACAGGGCACAGCGCTGATCATGGGCGGTATGTTTGTGGTGCTCAACATGGTAGTGGATTTATTGAGCGGTCTGCTCGATCCACGCATTGACTTGGCACGCTAGGTGTTATCACAAACTTACCTGACAAAAGGAATTTTTATTTTATGACTATTTTTAATCGATTCAATACCCTGTCATTGGGCCAAAAGTTTGGTGGTTTTTTATTGCTATTATTGTTGATCTTTGCGTTTTTGCAGCCAATTTATTATCCCATAGATGCCAATATTCAAGATTTGAGCGGTATGCTGCAATCCTCAAGCGTCAGCCATTGGTTTGGCACGGATCATTTTGGACGCGACATGCTGGCACGCGTGGCATCGGCTATTCGCTTGTCGTTTTCGCTCATTGTATTATCAGTAGGTTTTGCGTTGTTTTTCGGGTTATTACTTGGGGTGCTCAGTGGCTATTTTGGCGGCTGGATTGACTTTGTTTGCCGGTTTTTATGCGACATCGTAATGGCGCTACCGGGATTATTATTTGTATTGTTGTTCGCTGCTATCGCGCCCAATAGCTTTTGGTCCTTATATCTGGGTATCTCGCTAGTATTGTGGGTGGAGTTTTTTCGCATGGTGCGCGCCATGACGCAGACGATTGCCAGTAGTCGCGAGATTGAAGCGTCGCGCTTAATGGGGATGGATTTTTTCTACTGCTTTAAGCGTCATTTTTTACCCAAGCTATTGCCCGTTGTCGCCACACTTAGTGCGTTTGCTGCTGGTAATGCCGTGTTGGCACTTGCCACATTAGGCTTTATTAACGTTGGTTTGCGTCCGCCCACCGCTGAGCTTGGACTGATGATGACGGAGCTGTTTCCTTATTACTATCAAGCGCCCTTTGTGTTTTTGCAGCCTATTATTGCCGTCTTCGTTTTGGTCTTAAGCCTACAATTACTTTCAGGAAAAACAAAATGATAGAACCATCATCAATACAAGACGCATCAACAAAAAAAGTCTTGGTAAAAACCAATAACGTAGCGGTGTTTACCAAATCAGGTCTGAGTTTGGTTGAGCCGATCAGTTTGACGTTGCATCAGGGTCAAAACGTCACGATCTTGGGCGAGACAGGATCGGGGAAAAGCTTGTTGGCACAGGCTATTATGGGCGCGCTACCCAATGAATTAATGGTTCAAGGTGATGTTTTGATCGAAGAACAATTGCTGAGCAAGTCGCAGTTACGCGAATATTGGGGACGCCGCATGGCGATGCTGCCACAAGAGCCAAGCCGCTCACTCAATCCCACCATGACCGTGCTCGATCAAGTGTGGGAAAGCCTGTATTTTGTGGCGAAAAAAGACAATACGCATAGCAAACAATCGGCAAAAGAAAAAATCGAGCATTTGGGATTAACAGCATCTGCGGATTATTACCCACATGAGCTATCAGGCGGTATGGCTCAGCGCGCCTCTTTTGCAATTGCCACCTCGGGTGGTGCCTATATCGTCATCGCCGATGAACCTACTAAAGGCTTGGATGAAGCCAATAAACAAGCAGTCATCATGCTACTGAAAAATGTCGCTAAAGATGGAGGAACATTATTAACGATTACTCATGACATTGATGTGGCAAGATCCTTAAGTCATGGTGCCAATGATCGTATGATGGTCATGAAAAAAGGAAAATTGCTGGAGCAAGGCAGTGGCGAGCAAGTGCTCAATCATCCAATATCCGACTACGCCAAACAGCTAATCGCCGCCGCGCCGCATAACTGGGATCGCAAAGACAAGACGACCGCTCTAGATCAGCCCTTGCTGAGTGTCCAAGACTTGAGTTTGACTCGTGGTAAGCGCGTTTTATTTGAAGGGCTAAATTTTAGTCTGAAACAATCTGAGATGTTAGGTATCATTGGTGGCAGCGGCATTGGTAAAAGCTCACTAGGGGATGCGCTCTGCGGCCTGCTTAAACCAGCTAGCGGTTCAATCTCATGGCAACATAAACCCAAGCGCCATCAAGTACTCAAGCTGTATCAAGATCCACCTGCTGCTTTTGCCTCACATGTACCACTGAAAATCTTGCTTAATGATGTCATCAAAAAGCACCGGTTAGATGCCAGCCGCGTGCCTGAGTTATTAGAAAAGTTAAAACTGGATAAACGGATTCTTGAACGTAACGCGCTCAATGTCTCAGGTGGAGAGTTGCAAAGGGTAGCTATTTTGCGCGCACTACTTTTCAACCCTGTCTTGCTATTTGCTGATGAGGTCACCTCTAGACTCGATCCCATTACTCAAAAAGAAACGCTTGATCTGCTGGTGGCACAGTGTCAAGCGCAGCATTGTACGCTGGTGATGGTCAGTCACGATCATCACATCATGCGCCATTACTGCCATCAAGTGATCGATTTGGAGGATTTTGCCAAGTCGTAATGGCGGTTAAAATAAAGAGATACCAGTAGAACAATCACACAAAAAAATAAGTCCAAAGAGCGCACGTTTTTTGGACTTATTTTTATGCAGAATAGTGCCGTGCTGGTATAGATTGTCTTCGGCACTTAGTTCAGAGAGTTGAGTTTACGCTGCCGAGACTGATAGCGGCTATAATAAAAAATCGCCAAACCAGGTATATATAGCAGCAGGGACAACAGTAGATTTTCAACGCCTGCTGCATAAATCAGCCAGACACCATAGACACTTGCTCCAAGACCGATGGCCTTGATACTCCAGCGCTCTGACTGGGCAAACGAGACTTTGACCAAATACGCCCCTACCAAAAAATAAGGGATAAGAATCATAGAGGTGGAGATAATCACCAAGGTGTTATACCCTTCGCCCGTCCAAAAAATCATCAATAAGCAAAATTGAACGGTCAAACTGGTGAGCATCAGTGAGGCAGTGGGTGTTCCTTGCTCGTTTTGCTTAGTAAAGATACGCGGAAACGCATTATACTTCGCTGCGGTAAATGGCACTTCAGCCGAGTAGAGAATCCAGCTCAAATAAGACGCCAGCACCGAGACAATGAGTCCAATACTAATGACCCATTTGCCCACACTGCCCGTCATCTGTGCCATAATGCCAGCCATCGAAGGATTGCTTAGAGCCGCCACATCCATGCGGCTCATTACCCCAAGCGAGAGCAAGGTGATAGCAATATACAACACTAAAGCAAAAATCACGCCGATATAGGTGGCGCGACCGATATCAGAGCGCTTCTTTGCACGCTGTGATAAGACAATCGCACCTTCTATACCTGTAAACACCCAAAGGGTGATCAGCATCGTCCCTTTGACCTGCTCCATAAAAGGTACGTTCAAAGTCTCGCCTGCACGGTCAGCCGTGAAAGTTTGCACATCAAAAGCGTAGTAGGCAAACACAATAAAGGCAATGAGTGGCAAGCTTTTGGCTAAGGTTGCCAGAAGGTTGATAAATGCCGCTTGCTTGACACCGCGCAATACCAAATAGTGTACCAGCCATAATATGGCAGATTCACCTATAAGCGCCCATAGTGTATTGCCTTCACCGAACACAATACTATCGGGTGTATCTACAAAGCTACCCAATGCGGCAAAAGCCACCACCAGATAACCCACCACGCCAATGGTAGCGCACAGCCAATAACCCCATGCTGAGAAGAAGCCGGCCAAATCACCAAACCCTGTTTTGGCATAGGTATAGATGCCGCCGTCCAGCTCAGGCTTGAGACGTGATAAATGCAAAAAGCAGCCTGCGAGGAACAAAATACCCACGCCTGTGATGAGCCACGCAGTGATGATGGCATCCACACCGGCGACTTCCGCCATGTTTTGTGGCAAGCTAAAAATGCCTGCACCAACCATCGAGCTGAACACGATGGCAGTGAGCATGGTTAACCCAATTTTTTGTCCGTTTTGCATGGTGCTATCTCTATTTTGTCGAAGTATCTGTAAAATGCTGACTTAATTCCTGAATATGCTCAGGACCAATACCGCAGCAGCCGCCAATCAGTGATGCGCCTTGGGTTTGCCATTTTTGTGCCCATGTCAGATAGGCGGGTGGCGTTAAGTCATCACGTACTTCATCTAGGCCATCGTTGGCAGTGGCGTCTTTTGGCTGCGGCGGGAAGGCATTGGCATAAGCACCAAGTTGGATCTGCGAAGCACCTTTGTCCTGCAAAATGCTTTGCGCCACATCAAGTGCTTGGTCGATTACTTCTGGCTGACAGCAGTTAAACAAGATCGCTTCTACATTGAGATCTGCTAGAGTGGCGACGGCTTCTTCTACCGTTTCGCCTGAGCGCAAGCGTGGTACATCAAGATGCTCACTGTCCTCCAGCGTAAATGACACCCAAAGTGGCTTATTGTTTGTATCTAACGTGGTGAGTAACTCTCGAATAGCCACCGCTTCAGCAATCAAGCTTTGGGTTTCGGCCAGCCAAAAGTCTACATGAGGAGCCAGACCTTTGATAAGCGGGGTTGCGATATCTTCTACGTGCTCCGCATCAAACAAGTCGGCACGGTATGAGCCGAATAGTGGCGGGATAGAGCCAGCTACCTTAGTATCTGTGCCTTCAAGTTCGACTGCCGCACGCGCCATCTCGCCTGCTGAGGTGGCCAGATCCTGAGCTTGATTGACAAAACGTTCATCGCCAATATGAAACGGTACGAGCGCATAGCTATTGGTGGTGATGACTCCGGCGCCACTTTGGATAAATGCACGGTGTACATCACGGACGACGTCGGGTGCTTCTATCATAGCGAGCGCTGACCATTCTGGTTGACGGAATGGTGCACCGCGTTTTGCCAATTCTCGCCCCATACCGCCGTCAAGAATTGTGATTGAATTGGTTGACATAATAAGTCCTTATTTGTTGTAAATAGAAGTCTCTGCTAAGGCTCTATTTTGAGAAGTAGAATTATTTCAGGGGCGAAATACTAGGCGTAATAAAGAAGATATGCAACCAAAAGTTTGGCAACATTGAAAACTTATCACCTTTACTGTTTGATTGTTTTGACAGTGATTTATCTTTTACCATCTCTCTCGGATTTTTCATGATAGTTTTATAGATTACAAATGGTTAGTAGATGATTCAACACAGCCATGTAACAGCAGATAGTGACTGATATTAGTAGTAGGGCCAAGCGTCTTTATTAGCGTTACTTTTGACCAGCAACGGCGTATAGTTGTAGAGTTAACAGCCCAACTTTCATCTGGGCATTACGTTATCGATCAACCCTCGTTGTGTACACTCATCAAAGGAGTATGATATGAAAGCGGCACGTTTTTATGACAAAGGTGACATCCGTATCGAAGATATCCCAGAACCTACCGTTGAGCCGGGTACTGTGGGTATCGACGTGGCATGGTGCGGTATTTGCGGCACGGATTTGCATGAGTTTATGGAAGGCCCTATCTTTATTCCGCCGTGTGGTCATCCGCATCCTATCTCGGGAGAGTCTGCGCCCATCACAATGGGGCACGAGTTCTCAGGAGTAGTATATGAAGTCGGTGAAGGCGTTGATGATATTGAAGTTGGGCAACATGTGGTAGTTGAGCCATATATCATTGCTGATGATGTTTCTACCGCCGAAGGAGAGAACTATCATTTATCAAAAAACATGAATTTTATTGGTTTGGGTGGACGCGGCGGCGGCTTATCTGAAAAAATCGCGGTCAAACGTCGCTGGGTACATCCTATCTCAAATGATATTCCCTTGGACCAAGCAGCTCTTATTGAGCCATTATCTGTCGGCTATCATGCCTTTGTCCGTAGTGGTGCGCAGGCGGGTGATGTGGCACTGGTCGGCGGCGGTGGCCCCATTGGTCTGTTACTGGCTTCGGTATTAAAAGCCAAAGGTTTGACCGTCATCTTGACTGAGCTGAGCGCCAAGCGTAAAGACAAAGCCCGCGAAAGTGGGGTTGCCGATTATATCTTAGACCCTACCGAAGTCGATTTAAAAGAAGAGGTGATGAAAATCACGGACAATCGCGGCGCGGACGTGGCGTTTGAATGTACCAGTGTCAACGCGGTGCTCGACTCATTGGTTGAGCTGACCAAACCTGCTGGCGTGGTAGTGATTGTCTCTATTTGGAGTCATCCAGCCTCCATCAACGTCCATAGCGTAGTGATGAAAGAGCTAGATATTCGCGGCACCATCGGCTATGTGAACAACCATAAAGACACCATCAAGCTGGTCGAAGATGGTTTGGTTGATCTTGAGCCATTTATTACTCAGCGCATCAAGTTGGATGATTTGATTTCAGAAGGCTTTGAAACGCTGATTCACAACAATGAGTCTGCGGTAAAAATCATCGTGAATCCAAATCTATAAGCGATATATTTGTTCAAAACTGGTTTAGTAGATTAGAATCAGGGAAGAAAACCAAAAAGCGCCATCTATTCGGATGGCGCTTTTTTTGTGGTGTTTTTACTGAATGTGACAGGATTACTTAGTAGGAAATTATTGAGCATACTATACGCTTTAATATCGCGCAGTCGACTGATACGCGCATCTTTGATGTATTGGCTCAAGTGCTTGCTGTGTTGAGATTAAATGAGCCAAAATATTATGATGCTTAGTACCTATACTTAGTGCCTATGGTTAAATCTGTTAATTGCTATATGTAGATATCGGTTGTGATCATTTTTAATAAAATCATTAGATGATAAGCTTTAATCATCTCAGTCTCCACCACTACCCAAGCAGCGGAAACTGATACATATTGGCATAAATAAACGTAGCGATAAGGACTGCGATAACACTGAACCACACCATATATCGCTGAGACGCTGACCATATGATGCGCCAGTTGATTTTACCTCGGGCGGTCAGCCACTCTGTCATACTAATGGCAATCGTCAGCCATAATATACCCACCAAAAATCCACCCATGATATCGCTGAGATAATGCTCATTTAATACAATTCGGCTCAGTCCAATAAGCAAACACAATAAAATAGTGAGCGATAATATTCGCACTTGGCGGACGAAGTGAGTGCTAAAGCGAATCGCCATATAAGCCAAAAACCCATACAGCGCAATACTGATGGTCGCATGACCGCTGGGAAAAGAGTAAGTATGTTCCATCAGCAAAATATCGATCGGTCGCGACCGCTGAAAAGCCATCTTGCTCAAAAACGTAAAAGTGGTACTGCCGATGGTTGAGATTAGCAGACCGACCAAAATATAAGGCTGGCGTATCGCCGTGCAGAGGATTGCGGTCAGTAGGATGATTAAGCAAGTGATTGGCGTAGAGCCTAAGCTCGTGACAAAAATAAATGCAGGCACGATGCTTGAGTCTTGTAGCACGCTCATATGCTGCGACACAAACAGATCGGTGGTCACAATAGAGTCCGCCTCCACGATATCTTCGACCAAGCCTGCAAACAGCGCCAAAATATATATATTTAAAAGTGTCAAAACGGTGAGTATCAAGCCCGAAAAGTGACCACGGGAAAAGCGCTGTGCGATAAATCCAAACGTTGCTGGATATTTGTCCTGTAGACGTACCATCAATGGCAGGCGCACGATATGTCTGCGCAACCAAAGCTCACTGCGCGATATGAATCCTAATAGGCGCTTACCATAGCGAATCATGAGATGCTGTATCAGCCATAACAATGCCATCGTTAAAATAAGCACAATACCCAAGCTGATTAGCTGAGGGTATTGTTCAATAAGAGCAATCATGGATAGCCTATTCCTTTATTGGGGCTGATAGAGCACTAAATCATGTGCTTATCATTGTGCTTATTATGACGGTTGAATGCGGTGATCGACGCTCAAGGCACATTCCTAGCACCCAGTCCAAATTATCGGCTGATACTGTAGCAAACCATATACGCATTGCTGTCTGATTTTCTTTACAGTATGTCGTTATTTGAAAGTTTGAGGCCATTCATTACTATTTTTGCATTAGCGCTAAGCAGATACTTGTTTAAAAATATAAATTGCAAAAAATAGAGTGATAAATGAGTGTCAAAGCTGCTACCTTTAACTCTCATTTTCCTTTTGTTATTCATAGAGAGTGTCGGTAAATATCCAATGAAAATATCATCTCAAAAACCTCTAACCAGTCTAGTATTTAGTCTACTGGCTGCAACATTATTCATCTCTGAAACGGCTCAAGCAGCATGCTCTGATGCGTGTTTAAAGAGTAAAGTTGATGAGCAAGCCAAACAGTTGATGGTGTCGCATAATATCCCAGGCATGGCGTTTGGCGTAATCATTGATGGCAAATCACACTTTTATAACTATGGGTTGGCCGATACACAGCGCAATAAGCCTGTATCAGAGGACACTATCTTTGAATTGGGTTCGGTGAGTAAAACCTTTACTGCTACACTTGCCAGCTATGCCGAGTTAAACGGCACATTGGCGCTAAATGATACAGCAGACAAATATATTCCTTACCTAAAAAACAGCGCGATTGGCAACACAAAACTCATCAATTTAGGAACCTATAGTGCCGGTGGGTTACCGCTACAAGTACCTGAGAGTATCGAAGACCATAAAACGTTAATGCGATACTACAAGTCTTGGCAACCTGAGTTTCCTGTCAATTCCACCCGTTTGTATTCTAATGCCAGTATCGGATTGTTTGGGTATATAGCTGCGCTGAGTATGGACACGGACTACACTGAACTAATGGAAAACAAAGTATTGCCTTCACTAAGTATGAGCAATACTTTTGTGAATGTGCCTGCTGATAAGATGGGCAATTACGCGTTTGGCTATAATAAGTCAGATGAGCCAATCAGGGTCAATCCCGGTATGCTGGATGCAGAAGCGTACGGTATCAAATCGACCAGTGCCGATATGACACGGTATCTGGCTATGAATATGGGGCTACTGCCTCTGGACAATCAGATACAGCAAGCACTAGATAACAACAGAAAGGGTTACTATCGTACCAGCTCGTTCACACAAGGGCTTGCGTGGGAGATGTATCCTCTACCGACCACATTGGCAACGCTTTTGGAAGGCAATTCAACAGACACTATTTTAAAACCTCAGCCCATCCAAGTGAATGAGCCACCAGCGCCTGTACGCGATGATGTATGGGTCAATAAAACAGGATCGACAAATGGATTTGGCGCTTATATTGCATATGTACCTGCGAAAAAAACAGGCATCGTCATTTTAGCCAACAAGAACTATCCGAATACAGAACGAGTCAAAGCAGCGTATACGATTTTAGAAAGTGCCATTGGTCAATGATAGGATGAGTCATTGATATGATTGATAAGGCATAACCATGATGCCAAGAAGCAGTGATTCTAAAACATCATAGCAGCAGACAAAGAATCCAGTGTTTATCTGGGTTCTTTGTCGTTTATGTCCGAAACGCTTAAAAGTAATTAAGAACAGCCCTCGACCAAATAAATAGCCTCTGGAATACCGATATCGATACTCTCTACCTCACCTTTTAACGCACGCTTATTGTCTACCGTCCACTCAGTCTCACTAATGATGTTGTTACTGAGCTTCTGACCACCCTTAATATGATACTCAATTTGAATAGGCAAGGTATCATTTGCATCGTTCAGCTTGATATCTTCTTGCTTTAAAAGTGCGCCTACATCGTTGTTATTGGTTACAACAAAGTTGACGTTCGCAGTCAAATTGTAATAATCACCTTCAACCGCGTATTTATCAACGGCATAGGTGAGACTGTCATCATGAGCACTCATGACCGATGTTGCCGTATCACCGACATGTACGCCCGTATAGAACGGTGTTTTGGGATCTCGAATCGTAATCAGTGCTACTTTGCCATCTATTACTTGATATAGGACAGAGGCGCGTTTGCCGTAAGCTTGATCCATATAGTATTGTTTTGAATCGCTCACATAATAGCACTGCTCGTTATCACTCTCTTGTTTGGTCAATCCTAAGTCTGCCAAAAGCGCAGGGGTCACGACTTGTCCAAAGCCCAGCTTTTGGTAGCCAGATGGACTTACCACTTGGTCATCGGCAGGACTTGTTTCGGCACCAATCGGCTCTTGTTCTGCGACAGTTTCATCATTACTATCAGCAACAGGGACTGGCGTGTCCGTTTGCGCTGATGTTGTGTTTTCATCAGCTTGGGCTTCGCTATCATCAGCAGGTGAGGATTGTGACTCGCAGCCTGTAAGCAGTTGTACGCCGCCCACAAGGCAAGCTGAGAATAATAGTGACGTCACTTTTTTGGATAATAGTCGGTTATGAGAATCAAACATGGTCATACTCCTAAAGACAAACTTCATATCGCTTACCTAAATAGCATAATAGCGTAATAGCATATTGTTGCGATATCAATCCTATTAATACAAAACAACATACGCAGATTTGCCGTTCTATCTGGCAATTTATTATTGACTTATAACATATTAATGTTAACCTAACCACTCTTTGGGGAGTAGCCTGCTTTCGTCCTACGAAAGCGTTCACATCAACATACTTGGCCACATGCCATGGTGTGAACACCTCTCGGTTGGCGAGACCATCGATATATACACACTGCAGGTCGAGAGTGTGGGTATGTCGTGGACTCTATACTCGACCGAGAAAATCAAAATGAACCCTATCGCTCTTCTTTTACTTGCTTTTTCTATGTCTACTGATGCCTTTTCTGTGGCCATTAGTAAAGGAGCAAGTCTCAAAAACCCACGTTTTACCGAAGCTTTGAGAATGGGCCTTATTTTTGGCTCCATTGAAGCTGTCACGCCTATTATTGGCTGGTTGATTGGTCGTTCTGCCACTACTTTTATAGATGCGTCTTTTATTGAGGCGTGGGATCATTGGGTAGCCTTCGTCATTCTGGCAGGCTTGGGATTGCATATGTTGTATGCAGGACTGAAACCTAGTGATGAAGAACAAGAAGCACCATCACAGCATTCTTTTTTTAAACTGGCGCTCACAGCCTTTGGCACTAGTATTGATGCAATGGCCATTGGTGTCAGCTTGGCATTTATTGAAGTCAATATTTTCTTGGCAGCAGGTTTGATCGGTTTGGCGACTGCCATCATGGTCACGTTAGGTGTGATGCTAGGTAAGGCGCTTGGTTCACTGATTGGTCATAAAGCCGAAGCATTTGGCGGTGTCATGTTGGTTGTCATCGGGGCATGGATACTGATAAGCCATCTTTAAGGTCGCGACATTTATTTAAAATCCGTGCACTTGAAAAATTGTACAATACAAAGAGGCTAGTATCATTTTTTGCGTGCTCGGCATCAGTAGCGTACAGAGACAGAGGCATTTAAAGTGTTGAAGGTAAGTGCGCAATCACTACGGATGATGCCAGTGTGTATCATGGCATCATTCGTAATAGAGCGAGCGTTAAACTCGTGCTTGCTTTAAGTGCTTTTTGAGTACGTAGTCAAATATAAATGGTCCAAATGGCAAGAACGAGCCAATAACGCCTGCAGGTATGGCCCAAATAGGCATTTTTATTCTCATTGCAGTCGCAATTAGTACAACGATATAAGCCACAAATAACATACCGTGTGCCATACCGACATATGTCACAGCCTCTGGAATGTCCATCATGTATTTCAAAGGCATGGCGATGCCTAGCAGTAATAAAAAAGAAGTCCCTTCTAGATAGCCCATAATCATAAGGCTTTTTAAAGCAAGGTTTTGTGCCTTATTGAGGTGGGGTATGGGTTCAACGATTGACTGAGAGGGCAACACGGTATTTTCCTTTTGTGACTATTGATAAATAACAGAAAGTAAGACGACGGCTAGAAGCGACATGACGGCGACTTTATGTCATGCCGTTTTTTAGTATTGAGCTTTGCTATTCTATAGCGAGATATCCTGCGTTAGAAAAGTACTGCTGTCCAGCACTTGAGCGTAAATAATTTGAGAAATCGATCGCTATAGATGAATCACTGATAACTATACCGTCTTGCAGAATAGGCGGGTATGATTCCGGCGGTAGAGTATAAAACTGGTCGGGCGTCGCTTTGATTGCGGTCAGCTGTGACTGGGCAACAAACCCATAATCGACACTGCCTGTATGAGCATACTGAAATGCCTGCCCAATATTTTCAGCTTGTATAAGGCGTTTTTGTTCAGTGAGCGTGTTGTAGAGGTTTTGCGATTGCAAATAAGATTTTGCCGATTCGCCATAAGGTGCAAGTGCTGGATTGGCAATAGTGACTTTTGTGTTTGCTCTAGTCGTCAGTAAGTCGTTTAGGCTTGTCGGATCAAACCCATCTAAAGACTTATTAACGCTATAAAGTGCCAGCTGACCTTGGGTATAAGTGAAGGGTTGTGACATAGCCTTGTCACTAGACAACGCGCTATTCGATTTTTCTTTGACAAGTTTATCAGGAAACGCTTGGTTTGCTGCCAAAAATATATCATAAGGGGCGCCAGAGGTAATCTGAGCATATAGCTTACCTGAAGAAGCGTAGGTAACTTCAATCTCCTGATTGGTCAGGTTTTTGTCGGCTTTATATCCTGCAATGATCTCGGGCAATACATCTGACAGATTGGCTGCCGCTGCGATGCGGATTGTCTCTTGCTGTTCGATAGCATTATTGGTATCCGATACTACAGAATTGGTATTTTGTTCTTTGGTGCATGCCGTTAGCATGAATGCTACACAGGCTGTTGTGACAACTAGGGGTTTGATCATTATTGAACCTTGGTATTTACTCTTATTATTCAGCTTTTACTGTTTCAATAAGATAAATAGGCTTTATAGCAGTATCTCCTCAAATTCTCAACTGTGCCAGTCATATTTCATACAAGTCTTCTGCCTAATAAGATGTTTGCTGAGCACTGTTTATTGAGAAAAAGTAAAGCTAATACATGAGACGGTAGAAAACTGTAGTCACTACTTGATTTATATACCAAAGGCTTGATAGCTTGTTTGCAACCGTTTTCAACATGCAATAATAAATAAACCCTTGTCAGCACTATGCTACAAGGGTTTTTTGATACCTTAATCTGTAAGGCGTTATAGTCATTAACCTGTATTGCGTAAACCTGCTGCTAGAGCATTGATGCTACGGATTAATGGGTCTTCAACATCAATATTGCTCTTGTCACTTTCATGGCTTTGCTCATCGCCTTTTTGTCTGGCACGTTTTAACAGCTCAATCTGTATATAATTAATGGGATCTAAATACGCATTTCGCCATTGCAGGGAAGCGGCAAGATTGTGCTGATTTGATAATAAAGACTTTTGCTCAAGTAAAGAATTTAAGCCTGAATAAGTCAGCTCGTGCTCCTCAATAACCGCTGTCATAATCTTATCACGCAAGGCCTCATCGTCGCACAATTGGCTGTAAGCTTGCGCGATACTCATCTCAGACTTGGTAAATGCCATCTCGATATTGCTGATAAACACGCTAAAAAACGGCCAATGAGCGTTCATCTCTTTCATCAAGTCTTCATCTGCTTTCACACTATGCAGCGCACTACCGACCCCATACCAAGCAGGCAACGTAAAGCGGGCTAATGACCAACCGAATACCCAAGGAATCGCTCGTAAAGTGGTTTTGCTTGGCAAGCCTTTTTTGCGATGCGATGGACGTGAGCCAATGTTTAACAAAGAAATTTCTTGTACAGGGGTAACCTGTGAGTAAAACTGATAAAACCCTTCTGTATGGTCGGTCAGTTCGCGATAGCGCCGCTCACCTGCATCTGCTAACTGCGCAAAAAGCGACTCATAATTGGGCAGTTCAGCAGGTTGTACCACAAACCTTGACGAGCAGGCTTTTAGCGTACCTGTGATCCCCATGGTCAGCTCAAACACCGCGGTATCGGTGTTGGCGTATTTGGCATAAAGCACTTCGCCTTGCTCCGTTACTTTGATTTGACCATGCAGCGTACCAGCTGGCTGAGCGGCAATGGCATTGTGTGTTGAGCCACCGCCGCGACTGACAGAGCCGCCGCGCCCATGGAACAATCGCGTTTTGATGCCATATGTTTTGGCAATACGATCAATGGTTTGTTGCGCACTATAAAGCTGCCATGCCGAGGTAATGATACCGCCATCTTTTGAGGAGTCTGAATATCCCAGCATGATTTCTTGCGTATTATCTGAATGCTTCAGCAGCTCTCGGTACAGAGGATTGTCTAAAACAGCCGGTAAAATCTGATCGATGTTTTTCAGATCTTCAATCGTCTCAAACAAAGGCGCAACTGGCAAATCAGCGGATAAATGCCCCTCGTCATCAACTCTGCATAAGCCTGCAAAGCGCATGAGCAGCAGCACTTCTAGTATTTGGCTGGCGTTGTTGGTCATCGAAATAACGTAGCTGCCAAAGGTGTCTTGCCCCACCAGTTTGCGCAATGTCGCCACTGAGTTCATCAATGCCAATTGTTCGCGGGTTTTATCCGTCAAGTTATCTGTATAAATTAGCGGGGTACCAGGTTTCTCGAGCAAGCGCGTCAGCCACTCTTGACGCTCTGTTTCAGTGAGCGTGTGATAGTCAGGCAAATTTGAGGCGCTAGCAAAAATATCCGCAATGACTTCACCATGATAGGATGATTCTTGGCGAATATCGAGCGCCGCCAAATGAAAACCACAGGTTTTGACCAGACGAATCATATCAAGCAATAAGCCTTCGCCATGTGCGGTGTCATGAGTATTGACGCTTTGACGAATGATGCGCAGATCTTCTAGCAGTTCTTGCGGGTTGGTATAAGCGTCTTTTTTGGCGTTGCTGTCATCCCCTTTACTTTGAATCAGTTGATTGGTGGCTTTGACTTTGTTCAGAATCAAAGAGAGTAATCGGCGGTAAGGCTCGTTGCCATAATCATCAAGATTGTAATCAAACACGCGCTGATCAAGTTCGGCATAGCTGCTAATTTTGTCATAGACTTCGGGCGCAACCGTCACGATGGTGTCGCTATGAATCAGCTGGCGGCGCAGTTTCTTTAGCAGCACTTGGTAGTGGCGTAGTACGGTATCGGCATGCATGAGAACCGCAAGTTCTGTGGTCTCAAACGTCACAAATGGATTGCCATCTCTATCGCCACCGATCCAAGAACCAAAGCTCATAAAGGCAGGTAACGGGTAGTCGATTAATTCTGGATAGATATCGACAATAGCGGCTTTCATATTGCGATAAACCTTGGGAATGGCATTAAATAAGCTGGCATTAAAATAATGCAGACCGTTATTTATCTCATCATAAACCAATGGCTTACGGGTACGTACCTCATCAGATGACCAGAGTAGATCGATCGTTTGCGCGGTTTGCGCTTTGGCTTGCTCGTACGAGAAGCTGTTTTCAGCAAAATTATTTAACGCATTACTATGGGTAAACAGACTCTGCAATATATTCATCGTCGTGCGGCGGCGTGCCTCAGTAGGATGCGCGGTAAAGACAGGAATGAATGTTAATTGCTCAATGAGTTCCTGCATTTGCTCAGGTTCAATATTTCGTTCACGGCACTCAAGTAAAGTGCGACGAAACGACCCCTCCCAGCTTTGCTCAGATTGCGCCCGCAGTGCCTGACGTTGCTCTCGTAAGTAGTTTTCTTCACTTAGATTGGCTAAGAAAAAATAAATAGAAAAACTGCGGATGACGTTTTTTAAGGTTTGATTGTCTAAAGAGGCGATAAAGTCGATAAGTTGCTGCTTATGGGTGTCATTAGGTGCGCGTCGCTGCTGGATAAATCCTTTTCGCAGTGTCTCAATGGTATTGATGGTTTGCTCTCCAGTCTGGCGAGCAATCGCGTCACCGAGGAACGAAGCCAGTAAGCTGATGCGTTCTCGTAATACGTCGTTATCTATAATCATCCTTAGCCCTTTTATCAAATTGGTTAGCAAAATAGCCGTACTGTTATAACGGCAGTTTTTTCAAAGTGTGGTTGTTATATATGCTGATAGGTATCGTATAAAGCCAATCTTAATGGAGCGTGATACTGATTTTAATGGAGCATGACACCTATAAAATAGAGCGTTTATCAGGTGTCGTCAAGATACTCTCACATGAGCACGTTATTTAATCATAATGATTGAACTCTTTGGTGGACCTACCACACAACTGACAGCGATGGCAAAAAATATTAAGTTTTTTTATCCAATATTATTTAGAGTAGATTCATACACTTAAACTTCATGAATCAAATATGCTTGGTTGTATGAAAGAGAGTAAGAGTCGATGGCGCATTGTAATCTAAAAACCATTCTGTTAACTTCAAATAACGATAATGCGTTTATCAAGACATAAAACAATGCCATGTCAGAGACCTTAATCTGATTTAAAAAGATTTTCGTCTAATAAAAATGATAAAAAAGAAGAGGCTATCATCATGCTGGATTTAGCGAATATGACTCCAGAGCAGGTAAGAGAATTAATCGGAAAAAACCAAATCAACCAGCCCACATCTGGTATGTGTACAGGTCACATTCAAGCAAATGTCGTCATCGTTCCTAAAAGTCTGGCATATGATTTTTTATTATTTGCCCAAAGAAATCCAAAATCTTGTCCCGTACTAGACGTGACGGATATTGGTAGCTCGGAGCCACGTCTCATGGCAAAAGGCGCAGACCTAAAGTCTGAAGTGCCAAAATATCGTATATATAAATATGGTGAGTTAGTAGACGAGGTATCAGACTTAAAAGAGTACTGGAGAGATGATCTGGTTTGTTTTCTTTTAGGGTGTAGCTTTTCTTTTGAGTCTGTATTATTAAACGCCTCCATTCCTATCAGGCACATAGAAGACAATCACAATGTGCCGATGTATCTCACCAATATAGACACTGAGCCTGCAGGTCAGTTCCATGGAAAGATGGTGGTAAGCATGCGTCCGATACCTTATCAGATGATCACAAGGGCGGTACAGGCCACTTCTCGGTTTCCTCAAGTGCATGGCGCACCCATCCATGTAGGCGATCCAAGCTTAATCGGTATAAAAGACATTCATTCTCCCGACTTTGGTGATCCATCCATCATAAAAGACGGCGAAGTTCCTGTGTTTTGGGCGTGCGGTGTCACGCCGCAAAGTATCGCCATGACCAGTAAGCCCGAGCTTATGATCACGCACGCGCCGGGCTATATGTTTATCTGCGATCCCAAAGATGAGGATTTGGCAGTTCTATAATTTGCTTACGCCATTCGCTACAGACCGTTATATATAACGTCTTAATCAATAATCACTTCAAACTAAATCAGTCATTTCAAAAAATAATTGCCCATTTTTACTTTAACGGAATAATCAATCGTATGAATATTAACTTCACGGATTTAGAAAAGCTCATAAAACTGGCAGAAGGCTCAGACATAAAATCTTTAGAACTGACCGATGGCGATACGCGTATCTCTATCGTTTGTCAGGCCGATGACAATCACAATGACAACAGCAGCACGCGCAATTCTACTAGTAAAGTGTCCACATCAGAGCAGCAGACAGCAAGCGTATCTGCTCAGAAAACCATTACCAATAATGAAACAATAAGCTCTGATACAACTGATGAAACAGTAGCCACTGAGAACGCAGAGAATAACGTAACCGCCCCAATGCTCGGCACTTTTTATCTACGCCCAGAACCGACAGCCGAGCCTTTTTTTAAAGTCGGTGATCAGATAGAGGCGGGGCAGACACTATGCATCATTGAAGCCATGAAAATGATGTATGAGGTCAAAGCAGAAACGAGCGGTACGCTTAAAGAGATTTTGGTAGAAGAAGGTGATGTCGTAGAGTATGAGCAGCCTTTATTTATGATAGCGCCAAACAGTTAAGGTCAAGCAATACCGTGTCCATAACACCGCATAAATACTGTATTTGACATCATAATTTTTAGGAAAACAGACATGTTCTCAAAAATCTTAATTGCCAATCGTGGCGAGATTGCTCTACGTATTATCCGAGCTTGCAAACAGTTAGGTATTCAAACCGTCATTGCGCATTCTGAAGCTGACCAAGACTCACTGCCAGTACGCTTAGCCGACGAAAAAGTATGTATCGGCCCTGCCAATGCCACAAACAGCTATCTCAATCAAAGAGCGATCGTCTCTGCCGCCAAAATAACAGGTGCACAAGCCATTCATCCAGGCTATGGTTTTTTGTCCGAAAATGCGGATTTTGCGGCTTTGATTGAAGAGTCAGGGCTGATATTTATTGGCCCAACCGCAGACAATATTAGAAAAATGGGTGATAAGGTCGCTGCAAAAGAACAGATGACGATGGCTGGCGTGCCCTGTGTACCGGGCTCCGAGGGTGCATTGCCTACCGACTCGGAGCAAGTCATCAAGATTGCCAAAGACGTCGGCTATCCAGTAATCATCAAGGCAGCTAGCGGTGGTGGAGGTCGTGGTATGCGAGTGGTCGAAAAAGAAGCCAATTTACTCTCCGCTATTGCTATGACGCAAACAGAAGCCAAAGCCAATTTTGGCAGCTCAATCGTTTATCTCGAAAAATATTTACAAGCACCTCGCCATATTGAGATACAAGTACTGTCTGACACGCATGGTAACGCTATCTACTTAGGTGAGCGTGATTGCTCTATGCAACGTCGCCATCAAAAAGTCATTGAAGAAGCGCCGGCACCTGGCATTACCGAAGCGCAGCGTCAACAGATCGGGCAGGCTTGCGTAACAGCGTGCCAAAAAATGCAATATAGAGGGGCGGGCACATTTGAGTTTTTATACGAAAATGGCGAGTTCTTTTTTATCGAGATGAACACCCGAGTTCAGGTAGAGCACACCATTACCGAGATGATAACGGGTGTGGATATTGTTCAAGAGCAAATAAGAGTGGCTGCGGGGTTGCTGCTTGCGCACAAGCAAAGCGATATCAAAATCACTGGACACGCTTTTGAATGCCGTATCAATGCTGAAAATGCCAACACGTTTTTGCCCAATGCAGGACGTATAGACTATTGTCATATGCCCGCAGGATTTGGGATTAGAGTAGACAGTTATATCGAGTCAAACTATATCGTGCCGCCCTCTTATGACAGCTTGGTGGCCAAAATATGTGTGCACGACCATTCAAGAGAACAGGCGATAATAAAAATGCAAGCCGCCTTATCAGAGGCGCAAATCACAGGTATCGATACCAATATTGATCTGCATCAACGATTGTTTGAAGACAAGGTATTTTGTGACGGTCAAATGAGCATTCACTATCTGGCTGAGTGGATACAAGACAATATAAGTTAAGAATAAAAACGAGCGCTAAAGCTGAAATGAAAGCTGACGTTGAAATAAAGATCATGGAGCGCATACAAATGGAAATACAGTGGCAAATATGCAGTGAAACAAATCTGGCTTTGTTCTTTCCAAAGCCAGTGACCCTAGACAAGCAGCGACAATGCTGGGCGTTAGCGGACATTATAAAAAAAATGCCAGAAGTCATAGAAGTCGTGATTGGCATGAATACGCTCAGCGTATTTACGGTTTCATTGACCCTGACTGAGCTCAGAAATGTAGAACAGGCGTTATCTGAGCTACTGAATGACATGCCTTCAAAAACCATAGAGGGCAAGCATGTCGAAATCCCTGTGCATTACGGTGGCAAGTACGGCCCTGATCTTGCTGCCATGTCGAATGATTTGAACCTCTCGGTTGAAGACGTTGTCAATCTGCATACGGAGGCGACTTATACCGTGTATTTCATTGGTTTTCAGCCAGGATTTCCTTATCTTGGCGGCTTATCAGAATCCTTGTATTTCCCAAGACATGCCATACCTCGAACGCAAGTACCAGCAGGCTCAGTCGGTATAGGCGGCGAGCAAACGGGGGTTTATCCTTTTGAGTCGCCAGGCGGTTGGCAACTATTGGGACAAACCGATACCTCATTATTTGATTTAACCAAAGACTCTCCGACGCTGCTTAACGCAGGCGATACTTTGAAGTTTACAGCGATTGATATTCATGAGTAAATTTAATCCAAAATAGAAATGGCAAATACAGTCATCAGGTTCTACTGGAATAAATTTTTCTTACTGGCTGTGCCTACGCCGACAGAGGTGACAAAAAATTAGTTCCATTCTCGCTATGCCTTTTTTATATTGGACTGACTCTAGCTATAAAGATAGTACGAATAAAAAATATAAACAAATAGGTGGTATCAATGAAAATTTTAGCCGCAAGCGCCCTTGCTAGTATCCAAGATTCAGGACGATTGGGCTACCGAAGCATGGGCGTGGGTAGAAACGGAGCGATGGATAGCTGGTCGCTACAAGCTGGTAACGCTTTAATAAAAAATGAGCTTAATGAGCCAGCAATTGAAATTTCTTTAGGTAATTTGACTATAGAATTTGAAGAAGACGTCAGTTTTTGCCTAACAGGCGCATTATATGAAGCATATTTAGATGACAAACGCATTCCTTGCTATTGGCGTATCAATGCAAAAGCCAATCAAACGCTCAAACTGGTACGTCCGCTACAAGGTATGTATACCTATCTATGTGTACATGGTGGCTTTGATATTGAACCAGTCTTAGAGTCGACCAGTACCAATACCAAAGCGGGTTTTGGTGGATTTGAAGGTAGGTATCTTAAAGCCGATGACACTTTAAATGTAAAAGTCGCTTCACACTTACCCGTCATTGGCGTGGCTCGCCTGACACCAACTCAAATGATTAGAGTCATAAAAAGTAGCGAGTATGAGTGTTTTACCGCTGCTTCCCAAGAAGCGTTTGAGACACAAGCGTGGAAGCTGCAAACTAACAGCAATCGTATGGGCTATCGCTTGGCAGGAGAATCAGCGCTTGAGTTTGCTGAGCCTGTAGAGATGAGTTCGCACGGCGTAGATATTGGTATGATTCAAGTACCACCGCAAGGGCAACCCATTGTTTTGATGGCAGATGGGCAGACGACAGGAGGCTATCCCAAAATTGCTACCGTCATCAATGCAGACATAGGAATGATGGCACAAATTCGGTTCGGTAAAGCGTGTCAGTTTACGCTCGTAGGTTTAGAACAAGCATTGCATGAACAACAAAAAAGACACCACTATATTAAGCAAATTAAGGAATATGCTGATGAAAATTGATTTAAATGCCGATGTCGCTGAAGGCTGTGGGCAAGATGATAAATTATTAACCATCGTCAGCTCGGCGAATGTCTGCTGCGGTCTTCACGCGGGTTCTTATGATGAGATGCTGGCGACCTTGCAATTGGCCAAAGCAAACAATGTAAGAGTAGGCGCGCATCCGGGACTGAACGATAGAGAAAACTTTGGCCGTACCAATCAGAGCTTGAATGAAGCCAGTTACCGAGCTTTGTTATCCTATCAACTGGGGGCAACCAAAGCACTCTGTGATTTGGTTGGTGTGCCTTTGGAGTATGTCAAACCCCATGGTGCACTGTATAACCAAGCAGCGGTTGATGAGGCGTTGTCAGATATCTTGGTGAGTGAAATCAAACGCTTCGACCCAAACTTAAAAGTGATGGGTTTGTCGGGTGGTCATCTTGTCAAATCAGCAAAAAATCATGGTTTAGTGTCAATATCAGAAGTGTTCGCCGATCGCAACTATGAGGAAGATGGCTCATTGGTCTCCCGTAGTAAAGACAATGCATTGATCACTGATACCAATGAAGCAATCAATCATGTATTACAGATGATTACGGAGGGGACTGTTACCAGTGTAAGCGGCAAAAAAATCCCAGTAGAGGCGCAAAGTATCTGTTTACATGGTGATGGGGAACATGCCATTTTATTTGCTCAAGAGATTAAAAAACAACTAGAGATCAAAGGTATTAAGATATCCGCTCAATAGTAATTTGAATCGACTTATTTTGTATAACACAAGGATGTTCATGAGTACCTTAAAAAAACATAATACCGCCATTTTGGGCGCGGCCTTTTTGATGGCCACATCAGCTGTCGGACCAGGGTTTTTGACCCAAACGGCTACCTTTACCGAAAGTCTGATGGCAAGTTTTGGTTTTGTTATTCTAATATCTATTATCATGGATATTGGCGTACAGCTTAATGTTTGGCGCATTGTCGCTGTCTCTAGAAAACGGGCACAGGAAATTGCCAACTTAGTATTCCCAGGCGTCGGTTACTTGCTTGCATTTTTAATTATTGCAGGCGGGCTTGCTTTTAACATTGGTAACATTGGCGGTGCAGGTCTTGGCATGCAGTCTATGTTCAATATCTCGCCTATCACTGGGGCATTGATCAGTGGTGTCGTCGCAGTAGCCATATTCTTAGGCAAAGAAGCCGGCCCCATGATGGATAAGTTTGCTCAGCTGATGGGCTTTATTCTTATTGTATTGATCATTTATGTGGTGTTCAAATCTGACCCACCATTGGCTGAAGCTGTTACCAAAACCATCATGCCCGACAAGATTGATGCAGTGGCTATCGTTACTTTGGTCGGCGGTACGGTTGGCGGTTATATTACGTTTTCAGGTGCACACCGCTTATTAGAAGCAGGCGTGAGTGGAGAAGAAAATCTGGGCGCAGTGACGCGAAGTTCAGTGTCTGGTATTTTGATTGCTTCTGTTATTCGTGTGTTCTTGTTTCTTGCCGTTTTAGGTGTGGTGTCTCAGGGTTTTACCTTGAATCCGGCAAACCCAGCTATGTCGCCTTTTGAATATATATTAGGCAATGCAGGTAAGGTGATTTTTGGTATGGTCATTTGGGCCGCCTCCGTGACTTCTGTCATTGGTGCTGCTTATACTTCTGTGTCTTTTATGACCAATTTTCATCCGTTTATTGAAACGTACAAACGCTATTTTATTATTGGCTTTATCGTCATCTCAACGCTGGTGTTTGCCACTATCGGTAAGCCTGCTCAAGTACTGGTATTGGTCGGTACTTTAAATGGTTTGGTATTGCCTATTGCAATGGTCATTATTCTTATCGCTGCTTATAGAAAAAACATCGTCGGTAACTACAAGCATCCTATTTGGATTGCCGCATTTGGTTGGTTGATTGCCATTGTCATGAGTATTCTAAGCGTGATGACGATCGCTAAATATCTTGGTATGAGTTGATAATTAATTAAGGAATTTATGATGGATATAGAGCAAATAGCGCGTGTGGTTAAGCTGGTTGAGCGCAGTCAGTTGCACGAAATAACAATTGCGAATAACGGGCAATCTATTAAAGTGGTTAACAATATAGACTCACAGAACAGTGCTAATCCGCTAGAAGCTATGCCGACTCAAGAGCTTGAACAGAAAGACAGTAAACCATTACAAGTATGTGCAACTCATGTGGGAAAAGTTTACTTAAGTGAAGATGATACAACTGACCAGCTGGTAAATGAAGGAGATAGTATCGAAAAAGGTCAGACGATCTGTTTCATTGAGGAGTTGACTCGTTTGCTTCCTGTTATCAGTGATAAAACAGGTATTATTGACACCATCTTAGTTAAAAATGGACAAAACATCGAATATGGTCAGCCTATTTTAAAATTAACAAGCAGTACATAGCGTGTATGGATTAACTTAGCATTCAGCCAGCAGCTTATTGATTTTTCACTTGGCGGTATCTTGTCTTTATATGGGCTTGGTACCGTCATTTTTATGGGCAGTGACTAAAGGTTTCATTATTAAGAAATGCCGAGAAAACTGGTAAATATCTGCTGTTAGAATCACAACACTTTCATAACAATGGCTGCTATGACGACAGATAAAATAGAACACGTATCTAAAACTGAAACCATAATTCAAACAATAAGGACGGTTTATGACTATGCATAAAACTATTTTAATCACTGGTAGCACGGACGGCATTGGCAAATTAGCTGCTTTAAAACTGGCAGAAGCGGGGCATCAAGTGTACCTGCATGGCCGTGATGCGGACAAACTGGCCAGTGTGATTACTGAAGTCCAAGCAGTAGCGACAGGTGAAGCATTAGATAGAGTTGGTGGGTTTGTAGCGGATTTCTCTGATTTAACTGCTGTACTTAAGATGGCATCCGACGTGAATGAAAAGTTGCCAAAGCTGGATGTCTTGATAAACAATGCAGGAATTTATACCACATCAGCTGCAACGACCAAAGATGATTTGGACATACGCTTTGTGATCAATTACCTAGCACCTTATGAGCTGACCAATACGCTATTACCGTTACTCAAGCAGTCTAGTAAAGCACGCATCATCAATCTAAGCTCAGCTGCCCAAACGCCGATATCATATGAGGCATTTGCAGGACAAGCCAGCTTGGAGGATAAAACTGCCTATGCGCAAAGTAAGCTGGCACTCACGATGTGGAGTATGGCCTTGGCTGACAAGATTGCCAGCGATGATATCAATGTGATTGCTGTGAATCCAGGTTCCCTTCTCAATACCAAGATGGTTGATGAAGCGTATGGTCAGTACTGGTCATCAGCAGACAAAGGCGCAAATATCTTAACGGAACTGGCAATCTCAGATGAGTTTGCTAATGACACGGGTAAATACTTTGATAACGATATCAAAGATGGCATACAAGGTGATGTAAGAGGCGAGTTTGGAAAACCGCATGCTGATGCTTTGAATAAAGAAGCCATTGCAAAGCTTGAGAAGCATACAGAGCAGGTCTTGCAATCGTTATATTAACCATAACTCATTTCATAAGAAGCTTCACTTAAGCTAATTAATGTCCAGATAAAGACGCTACTGACGCTATTTATTATTAGGAATAAAAACAATGCAAAATCAGACAATAAAAGCCATTGGTTATAAAGACAATTTCGCTATCGATAATGAACAAGCACTACAAGACATTACCCTTGATAAACCGACTGCTACAGGCCATGATATTTTGGTAGAGGTCAAAGCCATATCTGTAAACCCCGTAGATTATAAAATCCGTCAGTCACGTCCTGCACCAGAGGGTGAGTATGCGGTGATTGGCTGGGACGCGGCGGGTATCGTGACGGCTGTCGGCGATGAGGTCAGCTTGTTCTCAGTAGGAGATAAGGTGTATTACGCTGGTGATTTGACCCGTTCAGGTAGCAATGCTGAATATCAACTGGTTGATGAGCGTATCGTTGGGCACATGCCATCATCGCTATCTTTTGCAGAAGCTGCGGCATTACCACTCACCACGATTACGGCTTGGGAGATGTTGTTTGAACGCCTGCAAGTGCCTGTTACCAATAGCTCGACAGATAAAAATGGTAGTGATGAGCGTGATAATGACGTCTCGGTATTGGTCATTGGTGCAGCAGGCGGCGTAGGTTCTATCTTAACGCAGTTATTAAAAACACGGACCTCTGCCACAGTCATCGGTACTGCATCACGAGATGAGAGTGTACAGTGGTTAAAGGATTTAGGCGCAGATCATGTGATCAATCATCGTAACCCATTGTTTGATGAGCTACAGAAGACAGGTATCACTGAGGTAGATTATGTCGTGAGTCTCAATAACACCGATGAGCATTATGAAGAAATCATCAAATGCTTAAAGCCACAAGGTAAGTTAGGACTTATCGATGATCCTGAATCATTAGACGCTAAGGCGCTTAAAACTAAATGTCTGAGCCTACATTGGGAGTTTATGTTTACGCGCTCAATGTTCCATACGCCAGATATGCTTGAACAGCATCGTTTATTAACGGATGTTGCCAACATGATTGACGCAGGCGAGATCAAGACCACCGTTGCCTATCATCTTGGCACTATCACAGCTGAACATGTACGCAGTGCGCACCAAATGCTAGAAAACCAGCAAGCACATGGCAAGATAGTGTTAGAAGGTTGGCCTGCGTAGGGCTTATATTTTCATCAAGTATAATCTTAAAACCAAAATAAAAACCACCTTAGCTTGATCGGCAAGGGTGGTTTTTTTGGGCTTGCGTGGTTATACAATTAGTCGTACTTCAATATCTAATAGTAACTCCGTCACGCAGTGTAACCAAAAGCGCTATTCTACTGATGAAATTGAGAAAACAGGTGTTGAATATCAAAAATAAATTTGGGTACTAAAAAAGATATGCATAGTAAAAAAATTGAAATGATTAAACAATATGAAAAAGAGAATGGCAAACTTATGGAAACAATAGCCATTCAGATTATCCAGTTAATTATGATATTTTTGATAGAGATATAAGGGTCAGTACTGGAAAGATCGTTTAAACCAATTGCAAGGAAATTAATATGAGTTCATTCAATACAGTGGAAAAGTTGTTATCTGAAAAAAAGCATGCTGCATGTCTAATGCAAAAAAAAATTGAAAAGAAAGAAAGTACAGAAAATATTCTTTTAGAGTATGGTGTTAAAAAGGACAGTGGTTTTTTTAAATTGTATACAAAATATTTTTTAAGATTTTTGAATAGTCGTTCTGGTGCTGGTGAAATAGTTGATCCTCTGCCACCTCAGGGTTTCTCAGCTAAAATGGTACATGATTATTGGGATGTACCTAACAACTATATTCTATTCAGTACAGGCGAAGGTGAAGGGGGTTATTTGTATAACATAGAAAATGATAGTGTATGGGACTTTCAGATTGGTCAGCTACAGCAACTAGCCGACGGTACATTACCGCATTGGGATAGTTTTTACGATTTTATGATATGGTATTTGAGTGATGAAGAAGATGCCTAAAGCTCGACGATTTTTTATCATAAAGCCTAACTAATTAAGTTAGGCTTTATGTTTTTAACTGCTTCATTCACGTCAAAATAGTCGTAGTACATCACGATAATAGCTACTCTCAACATTTCAGATTAAAAAGTATGTCTGACAATCGTAGGCATACTGAAGAAATGGAAGGTAAGGGTGGTATCCAAGATATTGTTGTGGAAATGAAGCAGTTTTTAAATGAAGGAAAGTAGATATGAAAATGACTAAACAGAGAAGAGAAGAAATATCGAAACGTTATCAAGAGCTTTATGAACAAGATCCTGAATTGCGAGTGGCTCATGCAAATAGGAAAGGTGATATTGATTTTTTGAATAATATTTTTTTAATAGATAACCTTCTTGCTATCTCAGCTGTAACGGAAGAAGCAAAGTGGAACTGGCTACATCGTTCACTAATGCATATTCCTAATCAAGCTAAAGAATGGACAGGCACACCACTAACAACTGTTAAATTCTATATTGATAAAGGAGTGACTATTAACGCTCAAGATAGGTATGGTATGACGCCATTGCACTATGCCATGCGAGGTAAAAATGCGGAAGCAGCCATAGCCTTACTAGAAGCAGGAGCAGATCCAAATATACCAAACAGAGACAACGTTATTCCCTTAGCTATGATTGGAGGAATGCCTGAAAGACTTGATCTACTTAAGCTAATGCTTGATAAGGGAGCCAATACACACTATAAAAATGGTAATAATGAACTAAGTATAGTAAATAGTATGAAAAAGCACCTTGGAAGGCAGGAAAAATTCATACCCGTTATCCAACTCTTAGAGCAATACGCATCGATATAGATATTCTATTTCGCGGTATCCAAAGATATAAAATATCAACTCCATATCTTATCCAACACAGCAAACCAATTTTTTGACGTGATCTTTTCAATAAGCGCATCAGAGAAGTGGCGTTGTTGCATCCGCTCAATCAGCTTGGAGATTTGACTGATATCAGACAATTCATCAGGTAACAGGCATCCATCAAAATCAGAGCCAAAGCCAACGTGATCTTCGCCTAGATGGTCAATCAGATAAGCAAGATGATTGACGATCACATCAAGTGAGGTCTGCGTATCTCGCTGCCCATCCGCACGCAGAAATGCTACATCGAAGTTCACCCCAACCAGACCACCATTTTGTTTAATGGCAGCCAGTTGTCGATCAGTCAGGTTTCTTGCTTGCGGACATAAGGCATGGGCGTTCGAGTGGGTTGCGACAATGGGCTGATCGATAATTTCTAGCGTATCCCAAAACGCACGCTCATTCATGTGTGACACATCGATGAGCATGTGTTTATTACGACACGCCAAAATAAGGTCTTTGCCTTTAGTGGTGAGACCAGATCCTGTATCTGGAGAGTGCGGAAAGGACGCATTTAAGCCATCACCAAAGAGGCTTTTTCTATTCCACAGTGGGCCGATACTTCTGAGTCTTGCTTCATAAAATACATCCAGCAACTCAGGCTCAATAGCCAAAAACTCAGCACCTTCAAGATGAAGAACAATGGACAATTGCTGATTCTGCTGGCAGGCTCTGATTTGTGCAACAGATGTACAGATCTGAATCTGACCGTCTGATCGCGCCTCTAATTGCTGGGCAAGTTCTAATTGTGCGCAACAAATATCAACGATTTCTTGCGGAGTGAAGTCTGAGTTTGACGGATTGGATAACTTATCGGGATGGTTGTTTTTTACATAAGCATAGGGCGGTAAGAAAATAGAGAATAATCCGCCCATCCAACCTGCTTGTCGGCAACGCTTTAAATCTAAATGTCCCGGTAGCGTGCCATAAATAAAATCATGCACCGGATCGTCAGCCGAGCTTAGCCACAGGCGGGTTAACAGATCGTTATGGCCATCAAAGATGATAGGCTTGGCATTCATATTTAATCCATCAGGGTACGAGTAGGAATCAATTGCTCTTGACCTACTTGTACTTTATTGACTTGTGTTTCATTGACTTGTTTATCACTTAACCGCTTGGAGTTTTTAGGGTTGCGAAAGCGCAATTCCTCAAAAGGTACGGGCGTCTCGCTGTTGACACGCGCCTCTTCGATCAGATAGTGATAAGGCGATTTGCCACATACTGGATCGGCGTTTTTGGCATCGCCCGTCAGCATAAACGCTTGGCAACGACAACCGCCATAATCGCGTTCTTTATCAGGGCAGCTTTGGCACATATCAGGCATCCACTCATCACCGCGAAAGTGATTGAAGCTGTCTGAGTCATACCAGATGTCTTTTAATGGTGTCTGCCTGACATTAGGAAACTGCATGGGCAGCTGTCTGGCGGCATGACACGGTAGGGCAGTGCCATCAGGCGCGACGGTCAAAAAAATCTTGCCCCAACCATCCATACAAGGTTTTGGGCGTTCTTCATAATAATCAGGTACCACAAAGATCAGTTTGCATTTGATACCACGTTCTTCAATTTTTTTGCGGTATTCATTGGTAATGCGTTCGGCTCTGACCACTTGCTCTTTGGTCGGAAGTAAACCTTCAATGTTTTCAAACGCCCAACCATAAAACTGGCAAATAGCCAGCTCAACCGTGTCTGCTTCAAGCTCTAAGCATAGATCAATAATCTGGTCAATCTGATCGATATTTTGGCGATGAATCACAAAGTTAAGTACCATCGGATAGTCATATTGCTTGACCAGACGTGACATCTCATACTTCTGTTCAAAAGCATGTTTTGAACCCGCCAATGCATTGTTTACCGACGGATCACTGGCCTGAAAACTGATTTGAATATGTTGTAGGCCTGCTTCTTTTAAACTCGCGATTCTGGCCTCAGTGAGTCCCATACCTGAAGTGATCAAGTTGGTATAAAAGCCTTGCTTGTGTGCATAAGCGACCAGCTCTTCCAAATCTTGGCGAACCAGCGGCTCACCACCCGAAAACCCAAGCTGTACCGCGCCCATTTGCCGCGCTTGATCAAACACATCAAACCACTCCCCAGTCGTCAGCTCTTCTTTATACTGAGCATAATCAATGGGGTTGGAGCAATATGGACACTGTAATGGGCAGCGATAAGTCAGCTCCGCCAGCAGCCATAATGGTAGTCCTACTGGCGCAGTCATACTAAATCGATCCAATGTTCGCGCTGGGCCACTAGCATATACTCAACGATGTCTTGCTCGATTTCAGGTACATCACCAAACATGGCTTTTACCTTTTGGATAATATCCGCAATGGAGGCTTCACCATCAATATGCTGACCAATGACGCTGGCGCTGTCATTAAGTTTGATCATGCCTTCAGGGTAGAGCAACACATAAGCATTTTGGGCTGGCTCGAACTGAAAGCGATAGCCATGACGCCATACAGGTACGATAGAATGATCTAACTCAGGTATACTCATTTAAACAATCCTTTATGCCAGACATTATCTGTTGTGACGCTCTGGTAAGGGGCTTGATTATGAACATAAGCCAAGCTCAACGCATCCAAAATCGTCCATAAAATATCAAGCTTGAACTGTAAGATTTCAAGCATACGCTCTTGTTGTTCAACCGTTTTGAATGAGTCGAGTGTGATGGTCAGACCATGCTCAACATCACGGCGAGCTTGACTCAAGCGTGAGCGGAAGTAGATATAGCCTTCTTCTTTGATCCAAGGATAATGTTTGGGCCAAGACTCTAAGCGAGACTGATGAATCTGCGGGGCAAATAGCTCAGTCAGTGAGCTACTGGCGGCTTCTCGCCATGAGGTGCGACGCGCAAAATTCACATAAGCATCAACGGCAAACCGCACACCCGGTAAAACCAACTCTTCAGAAATCACTTGCTCACGTGTCAGACCAACTGCTTCAGCCAGACTGAGCCACGCTTCGCGGCCACCGCCATCAGGATACACACCATCTTGATCAATCATGCGTTGAATCCACTCTTGACGTACGCGCTGGTCGGGACAGTTTGCCATGATGGCTGCGTCTTTTAGTGGAATATTGATTTGATAGTAAAATCGGTTAGCGACCCACGCTTGAATTTGCTGCTGCGTTGCCTGTCCTTCATGCATCATGATATGAAAAGGATGGTAAATATGATAATACTGACCTTTTGCCAAAATCGCTTGTTCAAACGCTTCTGTGCTAAGTGCTGCTTTTTCTTCTTGCATTGCTTTTACCTTAGTATTTCAGTCTTCACCTTACAACTCAATCTGCATGCCATCAAAAGCCACTTCAACCCCATGCTGCTTTAATTGGGCTTTCTGTTCAGACTTTTCGTTCAGTATTGGATTGGTGTTGTTGATATGGATCAATATCTTGCGTGAATTGGTGAGCTGGTCTAAATAATGGAGTGAGCCATCTTCGCCACTGATGTGCAAATGCCCCATGTCTTGGCCGGTTTTTGTACCGACACCGCACTCTTGCATCTCATTATCAGTCCATAGGGTGCCGTCAATCATCACGCAATCAGACGCTTTCATGATTTGCATGACGTCATCGTCAATTTTGCCCAAACCTGGCGCATAGAACAGCTGCTTTTGTGTTTTCAAATCTTTCACAATCAAAGCAATATTGTCGCCATCATGCGGATCATTGCGATGCGGAGAATAAGGAGGTGCTGAACTTCTGATAATCAATGGGGTTAGCTCTAAATTACTGTAGCCGTCAATTTGAAAGCTCTTTTTTGGATCGATTTGATTGTATTGTAGGCCGCCGTTCCAATGCTTTAGCATATTGAAAAGAGGAAAACCTGTGCTGAGGTCTTGATGCACCATGTCTGTACACCATATCCGAATAGGGCAGCCTTCACGTAGGGTCAACAGGCCTGTGGTATGGTCAAGTTGACTGTCCATCAAAACCACATCGGTAATTCCTGTGTCTCTCAAGTGACGAGCTGGCTGAGCCGCCTTAAAGTCAAATAACTGCTGGCGAATATCAGGTGAGGCGTTGAATAGTATCCAATCTATGCCATTTTCTGATATGGCGATTGACGATTGGGTACGCGTTTGTGCTTCAATCGTGCCCTGACGCACGCCATGACAGTTATCGCAATTGCAATTCCACTGCGGAAAGCCGCCACCAGCTGCTGAGCCTAAAACATGAATATACATAGATCAATTTTTCCAAATTTCTAAAAAAATAAAAGCCCTAATC
Organism: Psychrobacter alimentarius; assembly: GCF_001606025.1. NCBI lineage: Bacteria > Pseudomonadati > Pseudomonadota > Gammaproteobacteria > Moraxellales > Moraxellaceae > Psychrobacter > Psychrobacter alimentarius. Next base: position 1,556,389 of record NZ_CP014945.1, read on the forward strand.
ATCTAGGGCTTTTAATGTACTGAGTTCTAGTAAATCTTAACGTGCTTCAAAATACATAGTGATTTCGAAACCGATACGGATGTCTTGAAAAGCGGGTTTAGTCCACTGCATGGGATGTCTCCGAAAAGTTATTATGGGATCATCGTTGAGATGAATGAAAGTAACCATCTATAAAGTAACTATATATCAATGGTATTATAAGCTGACCCTCAATGTCAATTTGTTAAAAATTATGTTTGGAGGGTTTTGGTAACAAAGACTGACGGTAGTGAACGCTCTGACTCTAATGCTTAGGTTCTATAAAGAACTTTGACCACATGCCAGCCAAATTTGGTTTTTACTAAGTGCGGGGTCAGGAGCTCACCGCTGAAGCAGACTTTATCAAATGCCGGTACCATTTGACCTTTTGTAAACTCCCCTAAGTTGCCGCCTTGTTTACCTGATGGGCAGGTGGAGTGTTTCTTAGCCAGCACATCAAACTGAGCGCCTTTTTTGAGCTTGGCGAGGATGTCATCAGCCTGTTCTTTGTGTTTTACTAAAATGTGTAATGCGCTAGCGGTACGAGCCATAGTGTAAACCTTTCATAAAATATCGATTATCAAGGCATTATATCATGGCTTATCTTGGTTGCTAACCTCGCTTGGATAAGCGAATTCGTTAGAAGCTATCTTGCTTCTCAAGTCTCATATTTTGATTTATGAATCTGACCAAGAAAATGTGATGAGAGATGAGGCTATTTTTGCGATACTGTGTTTTAAAATATGGTTCAGCTATAAAAGCTGCCTTTAATAAAGATGATCGCCGTTTAAGAGAATTGATGATTGTGGGCACGGCACTTTAGTTAATAAATAATTATTTAATCGGTTCACCTGCTGCATGAGCATTCTGTAGTTTAGGGTTTGGGTACAATAGTGAAAATAAACAATATTGGCTCAGCTGCTCATTCTCCTGAACGTGTAGCAGAAAAGATGCTTGGCCTGATTCAGACAGGCGAGCGCCAGGACGATTTGGTACCTAAAGGATAGGGTGGTCGTATTGATCTTTGAGTATTTATAATTTTAAAGAGATTCAATAAAGTCGAAGAAGATACTGGTGATCTAAAACCTTTTTTTATCAACGAAAAGAAAAATTGAATATTTAGTACAGAGTTTGTTGATTATCTGAACAACTCAATAACTATTCAGTATCGAGATCTTCCATAATACTTGGAGAACACCTATAGTTTAGTATGCATATGCTTTTTGATCAGTGTCAAAAAGACTAATTTCATAGGAGTCAGCTTTCGTAAAATATTCAAATGTATATGTAGTCGTTATAATTTCCAATAATATAATTAAAAGTAGTTTTAGTGTGAAATTATAGAAAATACTGTTCAATATATTATTTATATGTTTAGGAGCTTATTTTTCAGTGAAAGTATGAGTAAATGAAATATAGGGCATTTTGGAGTACTACAGGAAACCAAAATGGGATCTAATAAGACGTTACGAATTAGTAAGGAATTAATTTCAATGGAAGAAAAGAAGCCATACTTATACTTAAACGCATTCTTGGCAAAGGATGAACATGCTTCGCTAGAAGCATCCGATTTCTTAAAAGGAACATCCCAAGTGAACGCTTATGATCTAGACAGCAAGCATGAGCTTGAAGGAAAGCTATTCGTAAAAATACCGGAAGAAAAGAAGCCAAAATGGAGTGCATTTACCGAGGGTATTACAGGCGTTTCACTCGATGAACTTACTAATCGCTCTAGCTCGGCAGTTCTCATTATAAAAACAGCAAAGACTACAATGGCTTTTACCTTCGGTTATGGTCGGTTCTTGATAGACACAAAATACTTTGTTCATGACTTTGGGATAAAAACTGCACTCAATACGCTCAATCATGATAGCTTGCGCAGTGTTGACCTCTTCACTTTAGAAGATCAAGCCGTACAGAAAAAGTCGCAAGCATCGAGGGAATCAACGGTTGGAGTATTTGGTATTGATATTTCCAGAGATGTTTTACGAGCTGTTACTGGGTCACCAAAAACTAGCGTGAATTTAGAAAATATTTCAGGCGGTGATTCTGTATACTCCTTTGCTATAAAGATTGATGTCGATGAAATATCAAGCTTGGTAGATTTGCTTTCTAACTACTATAGTAATGACTCATATAAAAATGGATTTTCATGGGTTGACAATATTAGGAAGGTTAAAGGAAATTCAGAAATCAATAGTCTGGACGAAAAGCTACTTGAAAAAATTAAATTAAAGAGTTTAGACATAACAATAACTCTTCCTGAGATTGTTCAATGGGATGCGATTTATGGTTTTAGTTTTACTCGCTCTAAGTGTTCAATAAAGCCAATAATTGAGACAAGTAATTATTTTGACAGTTTAGATATTGCAGCGGTTTCAATTGATTCAATTAAACGGGACCGATTGTTCGTATATGATGTTCACGAAAATGAATCCTCATATAAAATATATAAATGCATTTATTTTGAATATAAAGAAGCAAATAATACTTATATATTGTTCGCGGGTTTATGGTATGAAATTGATAATAGTTTTATGTCTAGAATTGATTCTGTTCTTGCTCAAATAAATATATCAAACTTGATTTTCCCCAAGATCTATGTATGGGAAGAAACTAAAGATGAGCAGCTAAAATCAAAAATTGAAACTGAAGGCGACTACAATGAAAGGGTTGCTAATGACCATTCTTATCACTTGCTTGATAAGAAGCTGATAAAAAGTAACAAGACAACCTCATCTATTGAACTTTGCGATTTGATGACCGATAACAAACAGTTTATTCATGTAAAGCATAGAAAAGGAGGTTCAGCTGGTTTAAGCCACTTATTCGCTCAAGGTAGCGTTTCTGCTGAAATCTTACTTGGTGACAAAGAGTTTAGGAAAAAAGCACGGAAAGTTTTGAAAAAAGTCAGCAGCGGCTTGCAGGATAGCGTTTCACTTGACAATTTCAAAAGTGATGGAGTTGAAGTCGTCTTCTTAATTTTAGGCGAAGATTCAGCTAGCCTAAAGAGTAACTTGCCATTCTTTAGTAAAGTTAACCTATCGAAGGCATTTGAAAATCTTTCTCAAAGAGGGTTTAAAGTAACTATTTCAGGTGTTGATACAGAGCTGAAACTTGATACATAACAAGTTACTCCACTACTTGAACGTTATGAACCCCTACTTCTCATTTGATTATACAAAATAGCACAACCTAGCGTTTTAACCACTTCGAAGCTGGACGACTCTGTTTATAACAAAAAGGCTCAATCGGTCATAACCAATTGAGCCAGTATTGCCTATATGCTTACTCTATTGGAGAAGGCTTACCATGTGGGCTTGAGCGCAGATATTGTTTAGGCGCTTTTACCTTTGCGCCAAGCTTTGCAGCAGCGTGCCAAGGCCAGTGCGGGTCATAAAGCATGCCTCGTGCCAATGCAACTGCATCCGCTTGCTGCTTGGTGATGATGCTTTGCGCTTGCTCGGCTTCGGTGATTAAGCCTACTGCGATGACGGGTATATTGACCGCTTCTTTTATCGCGGCGGCAAAAGGCACTTGATAGCTCGCTTCCACAGGGATTTGCTGCTCTGGGCTCAGTCCTGCGGTACTCACATGGATATAATCACAGCCTAATGCTTCTAATGCTTTAGCCAGCTCGATCGTTTGGGTAAGGTCCCAGCCGCCTTCGACCCAATCGGTTGCAGACACTCGCACACCCACGGGCTTGTCACTTGGAAACTCAGCTCGAACTGCTTTAAATACGTCAAGTAACAAGCGCATTCTGTTCTCAAGACTGCCGCCGTATTGATCATCACGTTTGTTAGAAAGTGGCGATAAAAACTGATGTAATAGGTAACCGTGCGCACCATGAATCTCAATCAAGTCAAGACCCAGCGCATCGGCGCGTTTTGCCGCATTGACAAAATCGCTTATTAACTCGTCAATGTCATTTTGAGTCATTGCTGTAGGCACGGTAGAGCTTTCATCATATGCCAGCGCCGACGGTGCCACCGTTTGCCAACCATTTACCTTATCAGGGGCAATCGACCCGCCGCCGTCCCATGGCTTTTCGGTTGACGCTTTACGCCCAGCATGCGCAAGTTGTACGCCAATCGGCATCGGGCTGTACTGTCTGATAGCTGTTAGCGTTTTATCTAGTGCCGCTTGCGTTCGGTCATCCCATAATCCCAAATCAGCATAGCTGATACGTCCTTGTGAATTGACCGCAGTTGCTTCTAAGATAAGTAGTCCTGCGCCGCTCAAACTCATTTGGCCTAAATGGATTGTATGCCAATCGCTTGCCGCGCCATCATTGGCAGAGTACTGGCACATGGGTGCGATTATAATACGGTTGTCTAATGTGAGTTGCCCAAGTGTCAAAGGCGAAAAAAGTTGGCTCATGGTGAATCCTTAAAAAACGCGCCTAAAGGCACGGAAAATAATATGCAAAAGTGATATAAATTATTTATGGTCGATGCTCTTTAAAAGAGACGTAAGACTGGGATGAGTGCTGCGCAGTCTTTGTATTAACAGCACGCAACAAAAATCTATACCAGTCTCACATCATGATGAACGTATCTATTTTACTGAGAACTGACTATATGTGATGACCGCTTAAATAGTTGATGGGGATGACTTGTTATTTTTATAGGGCACATCTAACGGCAGGTCGTTACGGTTATGCATTAGTCGTTTAAAAATTGTTAGTAGGTATTTCTTCGTATGATGTTTCACTACTCGGTTTTTGCTGCAATGCTTTTGCAAGGTATAGAACGGCTAGAGAGCCGCTATCTTGGCTTAAGTGGATTGTCGATTAACAACTATCGATTTGTTATGACTAAAATGCAGATGAACGAGATGAAAATAACCTTATAAATTAGCTAATGTACAGATTGTCTTCAATGCTATTTTTCATATGTAGCAGGCGAGGGGCGATGTCTTCTTCTAGTTTGTCACGACTAAGGACGAAGCTTGGTGCCCCGCAGTTAAAGGTCAATAGGCCTTCAGTCGGATGCATCAATGCTGTGGCAACCGCATTGACGTCTTTTTGCCATTCACTGATAGAAAAACAATAGCCGTAATCGTCATAATCTTTAAAAGCCTTATCGAGCCCGCGTCTGATCTTTAACCAATCCTCTTTATGCTTCGTACGAATGGCATCCAGTATGAATTCTTGCTCAGCTTGCGGCATGCTGGCTAGGCAGGCTCTTCCCATTGAGCTTAAATGAATCGGTAAATACGAGCCGACATTGCGTCGCATGGTCGTGGTGCTAGATCCTTGCACAACATTGAGATACACCATCGTTAGGCGATCACGAGTGGCCATAGCCACGGCACTGTTAGCATAGTCTGCCAACTCTTCCATAAAGGGGGTGACCAAATTATTAATAGAGATATTGGCCATCATGGTATAGCCGAACCCCAACACGCCTACAGAAAGTTGATACTTGCTACTATTTGGAGATTGCTTTAAATAACCTAACTTGACTAAGGTATAAGTGAGACGCGTGATGGTTCCTTTAGGAAGCCCTGTTAATTGACTTAACTCTTGGTTTCCTAAAAAAGGGCGTTGCGGGGTAAAACAACGCAATAGCTCAAGTCCTCGAGCCAAAGCAGTGATGAACTGTCTATCGTTTTGATCTCTCATCTCTGCAATGGGCTCTAGCAACTCAATATGCGTCGTATTATTAGCACCTTCGTCTGTAGGATTTTTAGTGGTCATATAGTATTTTTATCTCAATTAAGTTCATATAAATATGATAGTAAACGCACAATTCGCGGTAATAATATTATATTAAAGACACGACTAAGAGATTCACAAAGGTATTATAATCTATTTCGCTATGCGGTACATACATGGACGACTATTATGCTTTTTGTGGGTCATATTGCTGTTCTTTGATAAATAGGGTTGGAATAAGGCCACATAAGAAGTACGCGCCTGCCATGAGCAATAGGCCTGCGCCGATAGAGTTGTGCATGGCCATATAACCAATGGCGACAGGGGCAATCACTGAGCCGAGTCGTCCAAGATTAAAAGCACCGCCAATCGCCGTTCCGCGAATAGCGGTGGGGAAGCTTTCGGTTAAATAGGTGGCATTAATGGCATAAGGAATACCATATAAGAAACCAAAGGTAATCATCAGCCAGCCGATGTTTTCCGGTGTATGCATATATACCAAAATAGGAATAAATAAGGCGGTACCCATCGTGCCAAAGGCAAACACGATTTTGCGACCGATTTTATCAGCGACAAGGCCTGCGACGACTTTAGCAAACATCATAGTCAAATAAGTACCCGCCATGTAGAGTGCCATCTCTTTAAATTTTATGCCAAGCTCGGTTTCTAAATAAGAAGGTAGCCAGTTACTGACCCCAAAATAACCAAAGAGTAGTAATCCTGAGCTCATCGACCATAAGATAAACATCAAGCGATGCTTTGGATTTTCAAAGATGGCTTTATAAGGATTTTCAGGTTTTTGTAGAGGGTCTTTTGCGCCACTGAGTTTGAGCGCGCGCGCCGCTTTCCAAGACTGCGGCTCAGGAATCAAAAAATACATAGAGATTGAGAGAAGAATAGGGATAAAGGTTAAGAGGTATAAGGTGCGCCAGCCATAACTTGGAATGATCCAAGCGGAGATGCTTGTGATTACTAAAGACCCTAAGGTAAAACCTGTCATCAATGCGGCAAGTACCGTCGTTCGATGTTTAGTCGGCACCATCTCAGACATCAAGGTATTGGTTGCGATATACAAACTACCAAGACCCAAGCAGGCGACAAATCGTAAGCCCACAAACTGCTCATAGCTCTGCACAAATCCGCTAAAACCAGACAAGATAGAAAACATTGCCGTTGCAATTACAATAACCCGTACTCGCCCAAAACGATCACAGGCCCAGCCGCCAAAAACCCCGCCGATGGCCATACCAAATAATGACCAACTGCCAAGCGCGCCAGCTTGAACATTGGTCAATCCAAATTCTTGCTTCAAACTTGAGAGAGTAAAGGCGAGAATACCAATATCGGCACCGTCACATAACAAGACTAAAAAACAAAAAAAGAACGCCAGTTTCCAAGGTTGCTTTTGTGCAGCACCCAAGTCTGGATCCGAAGTTATAGCAGCACTTTTCACAATATATATATCCTTATTGTTGTGAGAGTAAAACACTATAGTGACGTGACTAACATGAATGAGGTATCTGCGTCCTAGCAAATACCTCAATACGCTTTGATAAAGTTAATGCCTGCTGATACTCAAACCAATGGCATTGAAAGAAGTGCGCATTACTCGCTCACTTCTTTGATCATATTGCGTGCAATGATGATTTGCTGAATCTGAGTCGTCCCTTCATATAAGCGGTATAAACGCACATCACGATAAAAGCGCTCAATACCATAATCGGCGATATAGCCTGCGCCGCCATGAATCTGAACGGCTCTATCAGCGACGCGGCCACACATTTCGGTGGCAAACATTTTGGCGCATGAGGACTCTGTAATGACATCTTTGCCTTCATCACGTAAACGCGCTGCATCTAACACCATAGATTTGGCTGCATAAATCTCTGCCTTTGAATCGGCAAGCATCGCTTGAATGAGCTGAAAATTGGCAATGGGTTGTCCAAACTGTTTGCGATCTACCGCATAATGCAGCGCGTCATTTAACATACGTGTAGCAGCGCCTGTACTGGCAGCCGCGATATGTAAACGCCCTTTATCCAGCACTTTCATGGCAGTTTTGAAACCCACACCTTCTACACCACCTATTAACGCACTGGCAGGCACGACGCAGTTATCAAAAATTACGTCACAAGTGTGAGCGCCTTTTTGTCCCATTTTTTTATCAATTTTGCCGAGTGTGATACCAGGCGTGTCACTCTCAACGATAAATGCTGAGATGCCCCCTGATCTTTTATTTTCGGGGTCAGTACGGGCCATCACAGTAAATACGCCAGCTTGAGGGGCATTGGTTATATAACGTTTGGTGCCATTGAGTACATAGTTGTCACCATCTTTAATGGCGGTGGTTCGAAGTGAAGCAGCATCCGAGCCTGACTCTGGTTCGGTCAAGCAAAAAGAGCCGATAATTTCACCGCTCGCAAGTTTTGGCAGATATTTTTGTTTTTGTTCTTCGGTACCGTCAATTACAAGACCGGACGAGCCAATACCATTGTTCGTGCCTATTAATGAGCGAAAGGCAGGTGAGGTACGCCCCAATTCAAAAGCCACAATGACTTCCTCTTCCATCGTTAGGCCAAGTCCACCGTAGGCTTCAGGAATAGTCAGTCCAAACAAACCCAATTCACGCATTTGCTCAATGATATCTTCTGGCAGACGATCGTTTTCTGCTACCCAATCCTCTTTTGGTATCAGTTGGTCGGTGACAAACTGACGGACGGTTTGGACGATATGGTCGAGTACTTCCTTATCTCTAATCATGTATTTCTTCCTTGTTGAAACAATGGCTAAGCTTGCTTAATGAGGGTGTTACGGTTCATTCGAATAAACAGCATAATAGATAGCTTGTTAAATTACAATGATTTTGGTTTAAAAAACCGCAATGCGGTATTTAACGACAATTGAATATATTAGAATTATGGTCTTCTTTTAATAATATCTGTGGTTGTCTCTTCACAAATAGAAATAAACAGTATATATTGGAATTAAATATCGCTATGCGGTATTTATTGTTTACAAAGGTTTAAAAGGAATGGTGTCATGGAAGAGCAAACAATTTTGATTGAGTCGCCAGTGAATGGTGTTTGCGTGATCACGCTCAATCGACCCAAAGTTCGCAATGCGTTAAATACTGAATTGCGTCAGAAACTGGCAGATATCTTTATCCAACTCAATGACGAGCCACAGACTAAAGCCATTGTGCTGACTGGTGGTGATAAGGTATTCGCAGCTGGTGCTGACGTTAATGATTTTTTGACGGCAAAAACAGTCGATGTATATCTACGTCATAGTGAGCGTTATTGGGATGCGATTACCAACTGTCGCAAGCCAATCATTGCTGCGGTCAATGGTTATGCGCTTGGCGGTGGCTGTGAGCTGGCTATGCATGCTGACATCATTGTGGCTGGCAAGTCCGCTAAATTTGGTCAACCAGAAATCAAAATTGGGCTGATGCCAGGAGCTGGAGGCACGCAGCGATTGTTTCGCGTGATTGGCAAGCATAAAGCCATGAAGCTGATACTGACAGGCGATATGATCAGCGCTGAGGCCGCGGATCAAATGGGACTGGTCTCTGAAGTGGTTGACGATGAAACCACCATCAAGCGTGCCATTGAGATTGCTGAAAAATTGGCAGGTTACTCGCCCATAGCGTTGATGCAAATCAAAGAAGTGGCCAATCTTGGGGTCGATATGCCGCTACAGGCTGCGTTGGCTTTGGAGCGTAAAGCCTTTCAGATTTTGTTTGATACCGAAGATCAAAAAGAGGGCGTGAAGGCCTTTTTGGAAAAACGCGACGCCAATTATAAAGGTCAGTAGCGTGTGGTTTGCTAAGGATAAGCAGACTCGTTTTTGAAAATAAAATTATTCAACAAGATCATATAAAGGACTACTATGACCGCCAATACAACAAACATCAAATCATTGGCCATCATCGGCACAGGTGTCATGGGTATGGGTATCGCCCAAATTGCTGCCCAAGCAGGTATTCAGGTGCTTTTGTTCGATGCCAAAACGGGCGCTGCTGCACAAGGGCGTCAATCTCTTCAAACCATGCTCGAAAAACTAACGGCGAAAGGTAAGTTCACTGACGCGCAGCTTCAATCTACTTTGGCAAATCTGATAGTAATTGACGATATAGCCAAAATATCTATAGTAGATGTCATTGTTGAAGCCATTGTTGAAAACCTAGAAATCAAGCAACAGCTTTTTAAACAGTTAGAAAGCATTGTGTCTACCAAGACAATTTTGGCAACCAATACTTCCTCATTAGCCGTGACCGCGATTGCCGCCGATTGTGCGCACCCAGAACGTGTGGCTGGATTTCACTTCTTTAATCCAGTGCCATTAATGAAAATCGTTGAAGTAATTCCGGGGCTTTCTACTCATCCATCCGTCGTCGAGACATTGACTGCATTAGCGACACACATGGGACATTTGGGTGTGGTAGCAAAAGACACGCCAGGCTTTATCGTCAATCATGGTGGCCGCGCTTATGGCACGGAGGCTTTAAAAATATTAGGGGAAGGGGTTGCCAGTTTTGAGGATATTGATCGCATTTTGCGTAAAGGGGCTGGTTTTCGGATGGGACCGTTCGAACTACTTGATCTTACGGGTATCGACGTATCGCATCCAGTGATGGAATCTGTTTATAACCAATTTTACTCTGAGGCACGTTATCGTCCCCATCCTTTAACGCGTCAAATGCTGATAGGGAAAAAGCTCGGTCGCAAAGTTGGTGAAGGCTTTTATCAGTATGAAGAGGGTCAAAAAATCACAGCAAATACCCCTCAACAGTCATCGTTTGAGGTGTCAGTATCTGATGCAGCCATTACTTCAGTTTGGATTGGCGCAGATTTAGTAGAGGATAGGCAGCAGCTGGTTGATTATTTGTATTCTAACAATATCAATATTGATGATAACGACAAGCCACATTCTGACAGCCTGATATTACTGGCCATGTATGGCGAGGACACAACCAATGCTGCTATGCGCTATCAAGTGAATCCCAAACAAGCGGTTGCCATCGATATGCTGACTGACTTGTCAATGCATCGTACTTTGATGCCAAGTATCGTCACCCAAGATAAGTTTGTGGCACAAGCTTATGCTTTGTTCGGTAAGAGTCCAGACAAAACTATCAATGAAAATAAAGAATTAATACAGTCTACTGCTGGTGCCACGCTCATCAATGAAAGCACGGGCTTTGTGACGCAGCGAGTCATTGCGATGGTAGTTAATTTAGGGTGTGATATTGCACTACAGGGCATCGCATCTCCTAACGATATTGATAAGGCGGTTAAGCTTGGATTGGGTTATCCGTATGGCCCTATCTCATGGGGAGATGAGCTTGGTGCTGAGCGAATACTACTTATCCTAACGCGTATCTATGCGTTAACGGGTGATCCGCGTTATCGTCCAAGTCCATGGTTACAGCGCCGCGCTACTCTTGGCATCTCGCTGTTTACTCAGCAAACCCAATATTCGTAATAATAGATGCGTCACTTTATTCAACCATACATTTTATGGCTGCTTATTTTAGGCAGACAGCTTTTTTAAAAACCATACTTTAGAAGACAACGGTTTAAAAGACAAATATCAAAAATACGACAAGGAACAGTTATGTTAGATGCCTATATTTATGATGGATTAAGAAGCCCTTTTGGTCGGCATGGCGGTGCATTAGCAACGGCTCGTCCTGACGACTTGATTGCCACGGTGATAAAGAACTTGGTGGAAAAGCACCAATTGCCTAACGATATCTTTGATGAAGTATTGATCGGTAATACCAATCAAGCTGGTGAAGACTCACGCAACATCGCCCGTAATGCTGCGCTGTTAGCAGGGTTAGATGTAAAAACACCGGGTCAAACGGTCAATCGCCTATGTGCTTCAGGATTATCAACCGTCATTGATGCTGCTCACAGTATTACTTGCAATGAGGGAGATATCATTTTAGCGGGCGGTGTTGAATCCATGACTCGCGCACCCTTTGTATTTGCCAAAACCGAGCAGCCCTTTAGTCGTGAATGTAAAGTATTTGATACCACCATTGGCAGTCGCTTCCCCAATCCTATAATCGAAAAACAGTTTGGTAGCGATAGTATGCCGCAAACGGGCGATAATGTTGCTCGTAAATATGGTATCAGTCGTGAAGCTGCGGATAAGTTCGCAGCAGCTTCGCAAGCTAAATACCAAGCCGCCAAACAAGCTGGGTTCTTCGACGATGAAATAACACCAATTATGGTATCACAAGGCAAAAAGCTTCCTGAAAAAGTGATAGTGGAAGATGAGCATCCGCGCGCCAGCTCTACGGTTGAAGCATTACAAAAATTGAAACCTTTAAATGACGAAGGTGTCGTTACAGCTGGCAATGCGTCAGGTATCAATGATGGCGCCGCTGCTTTGATTATTGGCTCAAAACAGGCGGAAGAAAAGTTAGGCTTCAAGCCTATCGCCAAGATTCTCTCATCTGGTGCCACGGGGGTTGAGCCAAATATTATGGGCGTAGGTCCTGTTGAGGCCATTAAGCTGGCGTTGAAGCGTGCTGATTTGACCCTCTACGAATCAAACTATTAGTTACGCCGATAAGGTTACTTATACGTATGCTGAGTTTTTCAAGCGCGTTAACCGTTTGGCAAACGTGCTTAAAAACATGGGTTTACAAGCAGGTGATGTGGTTGCCGTTATGGATTGGGACAGTCATCGTTACCTTGAAGCCTATTTTGCTGTACCCATGTCTGGCATGATTTTGCAAACGGTCAATGTACGTCTGGCTGAAGACAAAGTGCTCTATACCATCAATCATGCCAAGCCGAAAGCATTGTTATTAAATGCTGAATTTGAGCCAATGGCGAAAAACTACCGTCATGACGCGCCTTCTATCGAGAAAATTATTTGGCTCGATGACACAGAGCTTGATGATACAAAACTCGATAACGAAAAGTATGGCGAATATGAGCCACAAACTGAGCGATCCAGCATGCCGGATTATGTCGAAGGTGAGTATGAATCCCTGTTAGCTGCGGCCAGTGACGCGTTTGATTTTCCAGATTTCGATGAAAACACCATTGCCACGACATTTTATACCAGTGGCACGACGGGCGACCCAAAAGGTGTCTTTTTTACCCATCGGCAAATCGTATTACAGACGCTGGCAAGTACGCTAGCATCCGCACTAAATGCTGAAGGCCAAGGCGCTCGCTACAATGATGTCTACATGCCAATGACACCGTTATTCCATGTGCACGCTTGGTGTTGGCCGTATGGAGCAACCATGATAGGACTCAAACAAGTATATCCAGGGCGCTACCTCGCCCCAAGGCTGGTAGACTTAATTGAACAGCATAAGGTGACACTTTCACACGGCGTTCCAGCAATCTTACAGATGTTATTAAAGGAGATGGCAGCACGAGGACGTAAGTTTGATGGTCTCAAATTATTGTTAGGTGGCTCCAAGTTAAATGAAGGCTTAGCCAAAGCGGCCATTGAAAGCGGTATAGAGTTTATGTCTGGATTTGGTATGTCAGAATCCTGTCCTGTATTATCCAGAGCGGTATTTGATGATAAAACTGACTCGATGGAAATGAAAGAGCAGCTTAACTATCGTTGTCTTTCTGGCTCACCAATTATGCTCGTCTCCATGGAGATATGGGACGAAAGTGGTAAGCCTCAACCCATGGATGGTAAATCTACAGGAGAGTTGGTTATTCGAGCGCCTTGGCTGACCCAAAGCTATTTTAAAAACTCAGATGCTGGAAATGAGCTATGGGAAGGTGGCTGGATGCATACCCAAGATATTGCCAGTATTTCTTCTAGTGGTACTTTAAGCATTACGGATCGGCTAAAAGATGTGATTAAGTCTGGTGGTGAATGGATATCCTCGCTTGAAGTTGAAACTATTTTCTCTTTTCACCCAAGTGTCGCTGATGTTGCGGTGATTGGGGTGCCCGATGAAAGGTGGGGCGAGAGACCGTTAGCGTTGGTCGTCTTAAAACCTGACTATGCGGATACCAAAGCGGCTGATATTTTAGCATTAGGCCTTCAAGCAGTTGAAAAAGGATATCTGCCAAAGTATGGCGTACCAAATGAAATCAAATTTTTATTAGAGATGCCAAAGACTAGTGTGGGCAAGCTTGATAAGAAAAGAATGCGGATGATGTGCGCAGAAAAACTGATTTGATTCAAAGAATACTTTTTAAGGATTATACAACCATTATTTAAGCTGAATGCTTATTTTAGTAGGTGTATTCATAGGCTGGTTTTTACATAGATTTATAAATAGATAGGTACATTCATCGGTATGACGAGACGGGAATAATATGAAGGCTTTAGGTATATTACCGGAAATACAAGAAACGCTTGATAAAGACAAGCATCACCCTATGCATGGTTTCGCTGCGGTTTACTCTCAACAAGTAGAGTGGGGCGATATGGATTCTTTTGGCCATGTCAATAATGTGGTCTATTACACTTACGCTCAAAATGCCCGTATCTACTATAACAGTCAATTGAATTTATTCAATGAAAAGACTTTTTCTGTCATGGCAGCGTCGTCCTGTCAATATTTCAAACCTGTGACTCATCCTGATACCTTATGGATTGGCGTTCGAGTCAAAAAAATTGGCAATGCTAGCTTGATTCATGAATATACTTATTATAGTACGGCTACGAATACTATCGTCGCTAGTGGTGAGTCAGTATTAGTATATCTTGATAAAGATAGTGGGCAAAAGAAAAATATTGATGAGACTAAAAAAACGGCGATTATGGCTTTTGATAATTTTAAAATGATTTGATAGACATTGTCATAACCTCACCGTACTACAAAATTTAACTCGTATTTGGGCACTATATTTTTATAGTGTTTTACCTCCACTCAATCACTGCCAAACTAGACCGAGTGGCAATGGTCGGATAAAAAACTATAACCACTGGTTAGTCGCACGCGGCTATCACTACCTTCGATATTGGTCGAGATGTCAATATTAAAGGCGATTCCATTACCTGTCTTGGCGATTTATAACCTAAACTCTTTTGAATCCTCGTTTGATTGTAGTACAGCTTAATATAGCTAATAATATCGTTGATCGCTACAATCCTTATTTTATAGTCTTGTTGATATACTAATTCATTCTTCGATTGTCAGAGTGCACGATTAATATTTGGCTTGGGCCTCTATTCTTGACAGCCATGTTCAATGCTTTGCCTACTAGATCTGCGGTCATTCGCTTATTGATAGCATAGCCGACCAACTCTTTGATAAACTCCGCTTAATATGCTTAGTTTACCAAGTTTGGTTTTACATTTTTTCAGCATAGCTCAGTTTGGCAGAAAATTTCGGCTTTAGTTAAGAATTCTAAAGGCGTGTGTGGGAAGGTGTAGTTATCGATATTAAATAGGCGTATCTAGATTTTTTGTAAATGTTGGCATAAAATGAATGACTGTTACACAGAATTCAGGATAAAGTCGGTATTTTTTGCAAAAGAACTAATAAACCGTAACGCTTAAATCTGTAATGTAGTTTGTCTAATTATCTTCTGGATTTAGACCAGCATTATCACTGAAACCACTGTTACTTTTTAGCAATAGCTGTATTGTTCTCTTAATCCCTTTCAATAAAGAGTATCAAATTAAATGATAGAACTTCTAAGCGATCCTTCGATATGGCTTGGTTTTCTTGCGTTAGTTAGTCTTGAGATTATCCTAGGTATTGATAATTTAGTTTTTATTGCCATTCTTGCTAACAAACTTCCCCCGCATCAACGTAGTAAAGCTCGCAATCTAGGGCTTGGTCTAGCGCTAGTTATGCGCTTAGGGCTACTGTTTGTCATGTCATGGCTTGTGACACTGACTGAACCTGTGGTTAGTTATGGTACATTCAATTTATCAATCAGAGACTTGATCTTGGTTGTCGGTGGTTTCTTTCTATTATTCAAAGCAACACTTGAGCTGCATGAACGATTAGAAGGCAAACCTGATACTAATAATAATAGTAAAGTATATGCAGGCTTTGCGGCTGTTGTTGCGCAAATCGTTATCTTGGATGCCGTCTTCTCCTTTGATGCAGTGATAACCGCGGTCGGCATGGTAAAGCATGTAGAAGTAATGATGGCTGCGGTTATTGTAGCCATGGCAGTAATGATTTTAGCGGCCAAAGCTTTAACTGATTTTGTGGGTAAGCATCCTACTGTCGTTATCCTATGCTTGGGCTTTTTGCTTATGATTGGATTTAGTTTGATCGTTGAAGGATTAGGCTTTCACATACCAAAAGGCTATTTATATGCAGCTATTGGCTTTTCTATTGTTATTGAAGCCTTTAATCAATTCATGCAACGTAACCGTAATAAGCATGAGAGCGTTATTCCTCTACGAGATAGAGCTGCAGATAGTATTCTAAAACTGATGGGTGGTAAAACTTCTAACGACAATGAAGATCTGCTAACGGAAGACAAAAGCTCCATACCAGTCATTCCTTTTGAAGAAGAGGAGCGTTATATGATCAGCGGTGTGCTCGCGTTAGGCGAACGAGATGTTGAAACCATCATGACGCCACGCTCAGATATCTCTTGGATTAATATAGAAGATAGTATAGACGAGATATATAAGAAAGTACTATCAACACCACACAGTTTATTACCTGTTTGCCAAGGACAGTTAAACAAGATATTGAGTGTAGTACGAGCCAAAGATATCTTATCGGTATTGAACAAACAGCCTGACAATATTTACTCGGCTTTAGAACCTTTATTTACTAAGCAAAAGCCTGTCTTCGTTTCTAATAGCATTGGTAATTTGCGTCTTATTAATTTACTAAAAAATGCCAAGGGTAACTTGGCCATAGTGGTTGATGAGTATGGTCAAGTCGCAGGACTAGTGACGCCTTTAGATCTGTTTGAAGCCATTGCTGGCGAGTTTCCTGATGAAGATGAAACGCTAGAGTTTTTTAAACAAGAGGATCATTGGATAGCTGAAGGTACTATTAGCCTAGATCAATTGCGTCTTGAGTTAAATGAGCCAAGTTTATTAGAAGAAGTCGAGCAGTTGACCTTAGGTGGCTATATCAATTTTAGGCTAGGCGGTATTGGTCAAGTTAATGAGCAAGTCAGCAGTGATGGGTATGTTTTTACAATTTTAGAAGCTTTGTCTACAAGAATTCTTCTAGTAAAAATTGAGAGAGATGACATTTAATGAAACTCATGGCTTCTATAGCTATACTATAAACCGTCCCAAATTTGTCTGATTCTTTAAGGACAGGAAGTCTTCGACAATCTCTGGGCGGTTCAACTTTTGGAGTTAAGGCAGGCATTATATGCGTAAATATAATGGCATCCCAAAAGATCAATTACATCATCTAAGGCAATGGTTTAAATAGGAGTTAAATTATTTATTTAAGAAAGCCTTTTAAATATTAATATTACTGTGCTGAGCAGAAATTCGACGTTTGATAAGCCAAGCGATAACAATAGCTATGGCAAGCAGTAAGAAAAGCTTAGAGTATGGTGCTAGCATGGTCGCAATGACTTCATAATTTTTACCCAGATAAAACCCTGCTAGAGTCAACGCTGTCGTCCAAATACTAGACCCTAAAGCCGTTAATGTTAAAAAAGAGATCAGCGACATTTTATTCATTCCTGCAGGGATAGAAATCAGTGAACGAATACCAGGTACCATACGGCCAAAAAAGACCGCTTTCTTACCACGTTTATCGAACCAAGCATTGGAAGATAAAATATCCTCAGCCTTAATAAATACGTATTTACCGTACTTTTCAGTAAATAATATTAGGCGTTCTTTATTAAACAAAGTTCCTAAATAGTATAGAGGCAAGGCACCAATAACGCTGCCAAACGTACCCGTTAGTATAACTAGAAATATATTTAAATCACCTCTAGCTGCCGCAAAACCTGCTGCTGGCATAATAAGCTCAGACGGTATAGGCGGGAAAACATTTTCGGCAAACATAGCAAATACAATGCCGAGATACCCAAACTTTACCATGATAGCCAGCACCCACTCACTCATTTGATGCATTAAATTACCTTATCCTATTGGTGACTTATTTATTATTGTAATGGAATAGAACGGGTTCAAATCAAAGGTAATTTGTAACAGTAGTTTCTATTCATCGTTTTATCGATGGCCGTTGCCATATTATAATAATGAATGTATCCATGGATCTGTTGCTCTAATGACGATCCTTCTAACTATAAGACACTTAATAAATATAATTAAACTGCCTGATCTAATTTCTGTGTCAGCGTAGAGCTGCTACTATGCATATTAAGTCGTGCGTTATTGTAATGATGCAACCAATCCTTTGTTTGTTTACGGACTCGATCTAAATCCGTAAACAATTCTTGGTTTAACCAATCATAGCGTATCGTTCTTTTATAGCGCTTAACATAAGCATTTTGTTGTAGATAGCCTTAATATAATTGTTCAGGATGCTTTGTTCTATCATTCAGTCTTTGAGTGTATTACTAAGGTATTCAGGTCTGTTATCACATCTTACTTGAACCGGTTTACCTCGGTATTCAATTTCAATCAGCTGATTCAGCCTACGTATGATTGAGCATGCAGTAAGAAGTCAATCCCAATGGTTAAGGCTTCACGGTTGTACTCATCAATAATATTAAATAGTCTAAAAGCATGACCATTCGTCAAAGTGTATTGGTCAACTATACCTAAGTTTTTAGTGTTAGATAAGGAGATTAAACAGGAGCTTGACGCAGCTAAACCAGCTCCTGCAGAAACTTACAGTGCACGTTTCAGACCAAGGTTTTGATAGATATGTTTAGTCCCATATTTGCTTATATCTGCGCCTGCGGATTATTTTTAGCATAACGCCATGACATCAACCCAGTAATAATTAGCACTACTGCAATAAAGCCTAAAGAGATGGCAATTGGAACATGATAAAGATCAAGTAGCAGCATTTTTATACCAATAAAGGTCATGATTACGCCTAGCCCATATGGTAAGTAGTGCATTGTGGCTGCTGCGCCTGCTAACAGGAAGAACATAGCACGTAGACCTAAAATAGCGAATAAGTTAGCACTCAATACAATGAATGGGTCGGTGGTAATGGCAAAAATGGCAGGAATAGAGTCAACCGCAAAAATAACATCAGAGATTTCGACTAAAATTAGCACTACCAACATGGGTGTCGCCCACAATAGACCATTTTCACGCACTAAAAATTTTTCGCCTCGCAGCGTGGGCGTAATGCGCATATGTCTACGTAGCCATTTTAACAGCTTCATTTCTTCAAGATCGACAGGTTCGTCGTGACCACCTTTTAGAAACTTATAACCGGTATAAACCAAAAACGCACCAAAGATATAAAGTACCCATGAAAACTCTTGAATTAGCCATGCGCCTGCAAGAATAAAAATAGTGCGTAAAACAATAGCGCCTATTACACCATATAATAGTATACGACGCTGCAAAGCAGGTGGGACAGCAAACGCGCCAAAAATCATGAGCCAGACAAACACATTATCAATCGCTAGTGATTTTTCGATTAAATAACCAGTCACAAACTCCAAGGTTTTTTGGTTAGCAACTGCCGTGCCTAAATTTGTATTTAGATACCACCATAATCCGCCTGCGAATAAAGCAGATACACTGACCCAAGCAATACTCCATAGCACAGCCAATTTAATAGATACAGGTTGATGCTCATTTTGTACTGCGTTTACGTCGGAATTCTCTAGCGGATCTTTATGCTTAAAGCCCAAAAAGTCGATCAGTAGCATGACTGCGACTATTGCAAAAAAAATGGCATATAGCCAAGGTGTGCCGATTGTTTCCACAATATTCCTTAAGTATAGACAACTGGGGTCAATATTCTATTCAGATTCTTATTAGAATATTACCTTAAAAATACTGTTTTTACATATTACTTTCAGTCATATAAATTGACCCAAACGTTCAATTTAACCTCTACGTGTCAAAGTAGGTCGACGAAAATACCTAGGATTATTTTATCCTACATATACTGACTTCATTGATCTTATGTATTGTCTCTATTGCTTAATCTCCGCATAATATAAGGAGATTAATGGCTTTATCTCTGCACATCTCTGAGGAAAATATGAAGCATATGATTTATATTCATGAGCATTCAAACAGGACTGAGTGGTAATGGTCGGACAAAAAACTATTGCCACTCGTCAGTCGTGTACGAATACTATAAGGACGTTTATTAGGAAAACTGCTCACGCTAGGATTTGATCTGAATGTCGAGACACGGTTAAATACAGTGACTCTAGAGATTATTAAAACCTCTTAGATTGAAGGTGAGGCTCTAAATAACGAGCAAGTGCGTCCCTCAGTTGTGCAGTATTTAGGTATAGATAACGCCAGCATGTCAGCATACTTTTTAGACCACCATCGGATTTTTTATAAGTAATGCTAAGTTGACCGTAACTTATATTGCCTAATTAACCACTGAATCAAGGTAGCTAACGTTAATGCTGCTAATAGTGCACAGATAGCCAATAGATCAATACGGATAGGGGCGATCATATCCTCTGTTAATCGCTGGCTAATAAAGTAATAAGGTATAGACAGTAACCATATTCCTAAGGTAACCATTTGTAGTTTAGTCATATGCTTAAGCCTCTATTAAAGTTATGGTAGTGTATCAAAAAATACTCCGAGGGATGAAAAGAGTAGTAACAGCCAAAGGTTCAAGCCCTCACTAGCGAACCGAACCAGTGAAAGCATCTGATTGGTTCGCCTTAGATAGACCTAAAAAAATATAACTTAGACTGGAGCCCTTTTGCCAGTTTGGATCAATAGAACGCCACCAAGAATCAATATTAAAGCTACGATCTCTAGACTGGTAATATCCTCTCCAATTATGATACCAATAATAACAGCAACGATTGGCGCAATATAAGTAGCACCAGCAGCCTTCACAGAACCTAATTTTTCAATAATAAAATAATAGATGAGATAAGCTGCACCTGTTCCTAATACGCCAAGTCCAAGTACTGTTCCCCACATTGCCTTCGTGTTTGTTGCTATCTTAGTAATACCCTCAAAATCAATCAGTACTGACAGCGTTAAAACGGCTATACCCGTCTGCCAAGTTGCCAACGCAAGTGGTGGTAGTTTCAAAGGAGATAGAAAACGACGTGCATATACAAATGATGCACCGACGCTCAGAGATCCTGCTAACATCCATAATACGCCTATGAGAGAAACACCCATCGCCCCTTGCCAAGGTCGGGCGCTTAATGCAATACCAGCAAACCCTAACAAAACGCCTAGAGCCATTTGCTTAGTTGGTCGCTCTTCAGGCAAGAATAACGCAGCACCTAAAAAAGTAAAAATGGGAATTGAACCGCTCAATAATCCTGCAATACTACTGGGTAATAGCGCAGTGCCTGCAACAAACCCATAGTAATAAAAAGAAGTTGCGAGCACTGACATCACTATAAAGTTTGGTATATGAGGCAGCTGTTTACGAGTAATGACCTTACTACGCCATGCGATTAGTGCTAATGGCAAGAAACCAAATAGTACTCGTAAAAATACAGTTTGAGCGGGCGAAATTAAGTCTGTAGCCCATTTCATAAAAATGAAATTTGACCCCCAAATCACACCCAGTAAAATGAGCGCTGTATATACTCTAAACATAAAAGCCACCTTAAAAACTCGAAAGCCATCTAAGTAGCTAGACGGCGATTTGCCTCGCTTGTGAGGTAGAACAAACTCCCATCAATAGGTATCTACTTGATAAGCGTAGAGCCAATGAAATCTATGCTTTATATAACTTATAGATGAGAGTATGGCTTTATGACAGATTAAAGAAGTTTAAGAGCTGAAGTAGGCTCTTTGTTTGATCTACTGCTGTAAAAGGAATGAGTTTTTCTACAGTCACCCTCTACTTCATTAGCTATCATTTATTCATTATAGCCAGTGAATGTAAATAACTTGCATGATATTAAAAGGTGTTAGACTGTAGATAATCTATTGTTTGGAAGGGTGTTATGCCAAACCATCGTTCTCTGCCGCCGCTAAATGCCTTACGTGCATTTGAAGCTGCTGGTCGCAAGCTAAGTTTCCGTGCAGCCGCTGATGAGCTTTTTGTGACCCAAGGGGCAGTTGCTCAGCAAGTTCGCATATTAGAAGAATATATTGGGTTTTCTTTATTTCAGAGGCTACCCAGAGGCGTTTCACTTACCAGTAAAGGAAGCGTATATTTTGCAGAAATCACACAGGCTTTTGACACTATAAATAAGGCAACAGTACAACTACTTAAGGAGCCTGAAACTGTTACTATTAGCGTGACACCTGCTTTTGCAACTAAAATCTTGTTGCCTCAACTATCTGCCTTAACGGCCGCAGTGCCTGATATTGATTTGCGCACGGTAGCGACCGAATCCATTGCAGACTTTGATCGTGATCAAGTAGATATTGCTGTGCGTCTCACTGATCCACCATTCCCTACATCGTTTGAGACGCGGCTACTGTTTAAACAAAAACTTGTACCAGTTGCCAGCCCTCATCTTATCGGTGACAGAACACTTCCTATATCACTTAAGTACTTGCGTGATATGCCATTGCTGCACGACTCGCACAATCATTGGCCACGCTTCTTTGGGATTACAGGTAAATTACCGGGTGCAGTATTTAATCAAACTGCACTCGCTTTAGATGCTGCTTTGGCTGGTCAGGGAGTTGCGATTGCCTGTCAGGCTTTTGTACAAGCGGACTTATCGGCGGGTCGCTTGATTCAAGTGAGTGAGTCGGATCTAATCGTAGAACCAAATTATTATCTTGTCCGAAAACGAGTGACTGCATCGAGAAAGAATGTGGATGCAGTATGGAATTGGTGTATTGAAAACTTAGTAACTATTTAAATTCCTTAGCCCTACTTAAAACTAAAATTACTATGAGCTATGCTTACTATCCTATAGGAACCAACTTGGGATATTTCAATCAAACAGCTTAATGATAATTAACCATGCTACCGACTTCGCAGCCATTAGAGTTATATTTAACATTAGTAGTTTGATGCTTGTATAGGGAACGATCTATATTGAATCAGTTCAGCAATTACTAGCTCATTAAATTGGTTCAGTAAGATATAGAGCCATTGAGCTATCAATGTCGGTATTTGCAGGTTTGACAGCATAGATCAAAAAGCGCTATACACATATTAAAGGTTAGTTGGCTAGCATTGATAATAGGTATATGTGGTTGGACTGAGTTGTTGTTCTAAACGTTTCTGCTAACTTTTTTCGTTAAGCTCTGAATTAAGCACACTAATAATTAATTGCCTCAGCCAATTATGCGCGGCATCGCCCTCACGGCGTTGATGCCATAGCAATTTAAAATCGAATGATTCAATTGGAAAAGGCGGTTCGAATATTTGAACCTGTGAGTTGCTATCAGTCATATCGAAGCTACGCCGCGCCGCTGTCAAGATCAGGTCAGTACCGGCCACTAATTGATTGGCAATTCCCCAGTGCGGCAGAGTCATTACAACATGACGACTTAATCCTGTGCCACTAAGTGCACGTTCAATTTCATTGTTGGCACCTGACTGCATGGCTACGAGGATATGCGGTCGAGCCAACCAACTACTCTTGTCGAGAGTACCACTATTTGGCAAAGTGTTTTTGTCTGCTAAACAAGCAAAAGACTCAACAAACAGGGTGTACATACGAAGCGCTTCTGGCACTTTATCTGGAAAGACACCGAAAGCCATGTCAGTTTCACCATCGAACACATCCGCCATCATCGCTTCTCGACTTCCTTGACTCACCTCAAGCTCAATACCAGGCGCAAGCATTCTTAATGAGCGCACCAAACTCGGCATAAATACACGCGCGCCATAGTCAGACATAGCCAGACGAAATACTCGCTTCGCACTGAGAGGATTGAATTCTGGGGTATCAATCAACGCACCAAGCTGCTCTAAGACATCAGTCAAGGGCAGAATTAACTCGCTCGCTCGCGAAGTCAGTTCCAACTTTCCCGAACGTCGAACCAATAGAGGATCATCAAATATGGTACGTAAATGAGCCAGCGCATGGCTAACTGCCGGCTGACTTTTATGTAACCGGAGAGCAGCTCGTGATACGTGCTTTTCAATTAATAATGCGTGCAACGTCACGAGCAAATTAAGGTCGATACGTCTTAAGTTATTCATATGACGAATAGTGAAGTAAAAAAACAATAATTTCAATTCAAATTTTTAATATGAAATAATTATTCCAGAAAATTAAATACATCTGGAGCAAACTTATGAATTTCCCACTGACTGGCATCTTTTTTGCCATTATCGCCCTAGTTGCCGGCGCTTTAGTCCCTCTCCAAGCTGCAAGTAATGCTGAGCTAGGCCGTGCTCTTGGACATCCTCTTTGGGCGACAGTAGTGTCGCTATTAGTGAGTGTGCTTATAGCAATACCTGTCATTCTCGCTATGCGTGTCCCTGCGCCAATATTGAATCAAATGGGACAATTACCGATGTGGGTGTGGCTTGGTGGTATAGCTGGCGTCATTTATATTACATCCGCATTAATTTTAGTTCCTCGTTTAGGAGCAACTCGCTTTATCGTGTGCGTGATAGCGGGGCAAATGCTTATTTCATTAATATTAGATCAATACGGTTTTATGAATTTACCAATGAAAGAAATAAATGCTGGCCGTTTAGTAGGTGTTACTTTCGTTCTACTAGGCATGATTATGGTGCTGTGGCTCACTCCTTCATCTCCCAATCTAGGCGATGTTAAAGCAAGCATGACTGGCAATTTGAATGACATAGAAAGTACGCCGACAAGCAATGCTAAGCCTGTGTCTCATTTTGAAAGTTAGTGATGCCTGTTTCAATGCGTAAGCAATAGGGATTAAGTGCTATTTAGTGATCTTATCGAGCTTGTTTTTGAAATTTGAAAAAAGCTATTAGCCAGTTAGTAAGTGTGTAGAAGGATTTGGATTGTAGTTTAGATTGAGGTAGGACCACCTATATTCTAAATGTATAGCAATGTAGGTGGCAAAAAACTCACGTAAGAGATAGTAGGTCTATAGCGACTTCAATATATAAAATACTCATATCTAAATCGTGGATTAAATAGCCCGTAAATAAATATCATTGTGAAAAAAACCACGTGATTATAGTAAAAAACTTTATGAATCCATTACCACACAGTCCGAAAATAAGATTTATGTAATGTATGGTTTTGAACACTTTAAAGGAACTTATCAGCTTTTAAAAGCAGAGGATCCACGTTGGCAAATTATGTCGGTTAAATGGATGCGTACGATTGATGGACCACAAGAGTATCAAGGAAATTTAAGTCTTTGAATGAAATATAAGACTGACAACAAAATACCAAGACAATGTAAATATTAGTCATAAAACTTACAGTTTAATGGCTATGTAGCGAGCCAAGTAATCTAAAAGAAGTCAATGCACGTAAAGACACATTATTTGGTTATCTACGGTCATCAATTGAAAATTTGGTAATCTATTTATTTTTGTCTACTATACTTTGTAAGCCCGGCTGAGACCATCCGGAAGCTGATTTTTAGCCACTGAGAGACCAACGTAATTAGCGGCTATCTTTTCGACCGTTTTAACTTTAAAATCGGTCTTATATATAGCGATTTTCTATTCACATTGTTTAGGTTCGATAATATAAAGCCTATTGGTATCTTCGATTGTTTTATTAATATCTAAATATTTTTGTTCTATATTTTCATCTTCATCAGTGATGCCAAAATCATCATCATTTAAGAGTCCAATAGACCCATCCTCTCTCAACCAAATGCCTTCAAGCTTATCATGCGGATAATCAATCTCTGACATTACATCGACGGCTAACTGCTTTTTCACAGGTAGAATTGCAAGCTCAAATAAACGCTCCCATCCCAAATTTTTTGAGGCAACAATCTGTTCAAGGGTTTTGCCATCAATAAGTAATCCCAAATCCTCATCCTGTACTAAGTCGAATTCGCGGTAAGGGTTATCGGTTATGCTGGAATCACCATTAGCTTTTACAATGCTCTCAATATCAGTAGCCTGTGAGACATCTATTTTGTAAATATGTTTTTGAGGATGTCCAGTCTGTAATGGGAATTTCCTGTCATGTTCAATCACATAAAACTCATGATGATTTATGGCGACAATACCGGATGTAAATTGCTGTGCATTGTTTAATCGATATAAGTATTGAGAAATCTGTCCTGTTTTGAGGTTAATGGTCACTATTCGGGTGAGATCACATGATGCACCAGACCCTGAAGGGTTATTCAAAGAGGCTTCAATTATGGCAACCAAAGTTGTTTGATCTGGAGTAATGGTCAAAGACTCCATACCTTTATTTGCATTACGTTTGCACAGCTCATAGGGTAGTAGAAGGATTTTACCGTTCACGATGACATTATTACGCTTATCATTATTAAAAGGGTTGATTCGCTCAATCTCTACACCTTCAGCATTAAAATGCACAATGTGCGGACCATATTCATCACTAACCCAAAAGCTACCATCCATCAAAGCGACTAAGCCTTCAGGGTCAAGGCCCCATACATCTGTTTTAATTGGATTGATTACTACATCAAATGGTCGTGTAGAATCACAAGTTATTAGTTGACCATTGATATCATAGGGCACTTCATTTGTGCCCCCTAATGCCTTGGGATTTGGCAGTCCACTTATTGGGTTTTTCGAGGTATCTTTTAGTAGGATTTCTTTTATTTTGATAATAGTGCCATCACTTTGGATCTCAAAAAGCCCAATACGGGGTGTGTAATCTGCTATTAAAAATTTCTTACCTGCACCTTCTGAGCCTTCAAAGTCCGCATTAGGGCCTCTATCAGTTAGAGCGTAAAACTGATTGGGATTAGTAGGATGGGATGCTAAATCCGATCCAAACCCTCCATTACGCACTTCAACAACTTTGTCAGAGTTGTTTGTACTACCTTGTAAGCTCAGTATGGTCTTATGAGGTAGTGCGCCCCCTTGAATTATCTTTTTGGGTGGCATCATAGAATTGTTTTCATGCTTGTTGCTCATATTAAGAAACTCACTGTTGGTATGTGTGATTATATTCAATGTTGATGACACGCCCTATATATAAAACAAGTAACCTCTATAGCGCGAATAATAAGAACCTCTTATTAGCTTTTCGATTCCATTCATCTTATATACATCAAAAATAGGCTTATTACTTAACAGTAGTAAGCCTGTTTTTGATGTAATGATTCTCGCAAATGGGCAACGAGCAGTTTTAATTTTTGATCTGGTTGCTTTGCCTTAGGGTAAACAGCGTACATCCCCATTCTTTTTCGGGTAAAACGTTGCAAAATCTGCGTAAGCGTATTTTGCTGAAGCTCATTATAAACAAGTGCTTGTGGTAAAAATGCAATGCCTAAATCGCTAAGAGTGGCTTGTTTAATGGCACTAAGATGATTGCTATGAAACCGACCATGTACAGGGAGTAGTTGTTCTGTGCCGTCTATATATAGTGGCCATATGTCGTTAGAAGTGTTATCAAACTTATAGATCAAGCACTCATGGTTTTGTAATTGTTCAGGCGTTTGAGGAGTGCCATGCTGCTTTAAGTAGTTTGATGTCGCACATATGACCCATTGGCTATCTATAAGGCGTCTTGCAATGAGTGATGAGTCTTCAAGTTCGGCAGTTCTTATCGCAAGATCATAGCCTTCTTCAATTAAATCAACGATTCGATTGGTAATTTGTAATTCTACCGATATTTCAGGATGGATTTTACAAAATTCGGCAATTGACGCGCTCAATATCAAATTAGCGGACACCACAGGCACAGTAATACGTATATGGCCTTTCATATTATCACCATAACCGTTTACCGCGTTTTCTGCTTCTTGAAAGGCAAATTTAGCTATTTTAGCTTTGTTATACAGTGTTCTTCCGGCATCGGTTAGGCTGAGCTTTCGAGTGGTTCTGTACAAAAGCTGTGCATTTAAGTTTTCCTCCAGCCGTGCAATACGTTTGCTGACCACAGAATTGGTTAGTGCCAGTTTTTCAGCAACCTTAGAAAATGAGCCTTCATCAACGACCAGAACGAATAGAATTATATCGTCAGCTTTAGCCATATCTGTTCTCTAACTGGTGTAATGTGTTTCATATTATAGCAAAAAAGGAAAATAACATTGTCTTTTGATGCCATTTATCTCTTCATTAGCAAAGAGTAGAGTGTGTTAGTCCTATATTAAGTGCGATTGAATCATAACGATAAGCGCTTAAGGAATTTTGTACAAGGAAGCACACACAATACAAAGGAGTTGTGATTTTGAATCAAACAATATATGGGCTGCTGGCATTATTACCCATTGTACTGAGCGGTATCCTGCTTATTGGCTTGCAATGGTCAGCAAAAAAAACTATGCCGATTGTTCTGGCTGTAACCGCTGCTATTGCTCTTTTTATCTGGGATATGACATTCAACCGCGTGTTCTCCTCTATTCTTGAGGGGAGCGTGATAACCGTATCGGTATTATGGATCGTCTTTGGTGCTATTTTTTTACTGAATACGCTAAAACATACAGGCGCTATCGCCGTAATTCGTGCTGGGTTCATAAACGTATCGCCTGATCGGCGCGTGCAGGCGATTATTATTGCATGGTGTTTTGGTACTTTTCTTGAAGGTGCATCTGGCTTTGGGACACCAGCCGCGATTGCCGCACCTTTGATGATGGCTATTGGCTTTCCGGCACTGGGTGCTGTTTTAATGGGTATGATGATACAAAGTACGCCCGTATCGTTTGGTGCGGTCGGTACCCCTATCGTCATTGGTGTCAATAAAGGGTTGGATACAACTGCCATTAGTGTGCAACTGGCACAACAAGGCTTGGCGTGGGAGGATTTTCTACAATTAATCACCAGCCAAGTTGCTATGATTCATGGTGTGATTGGGACATTTATGCCCCTGCTTATGGTGATGATGCTCACGCGCTTTTTTGGCAAAAACAAAAGCTGGAAAGAAGGTCTTGCGATTTGGCCATTTGCCATATTTGCGGGTTTGGCCTTTACGATTCCTTATACATTAACTGGTGTTTTTTTAGGACCCGAATTTCCAGCCCTAATCGGTGGGTTGGTCAGTATCGCGATTGTGATTAACGCGGCGAAAAGAGGGTTTTTGGTACCAAAAACAACATGGGACTTTGAACCGCAAAAAAACTGGCCAAGCGAGTGGATGGGTAAATTGGTCATCAGTAAGGAAGATATTGCTGTCCCGTTGGAAAATAAAACAATGTCCGCTGTTATGGCATGGTTTCCTTATTTGCTGGTGGCGCTGCTGCTGGTTTGTTCAAGAGTGTTTGTTGAGTTTAAAACCTTACTCACCAGTGCGACGTTAGACTTTACCTCTATTTTAGGTGAGTCTGATATAAGTGCCAGCTTTAGCCCCTTATACTTGCCTGGTGGATTATTATTGATCAGTGCATTGGTTGCTGCTTTTGCGCAAACCAACAAGCCAACCAAAGCCTTGAGCGATGCTTTTGGGGAATCCAGTAAAACTGTCTTGAGTGCAGGGTTTGTGCTAATTTTTACCATTCCTATGGTCAGAATCTTTATCAACTCTGGCGTCAATCTAACAGATGTAGCCAGTATGCCAGTCGCTAGTGCTGAGCTGTTTGCGGGTACGTTTGGCAATGCTTTTCCCTTAGTAAGTGCAACCATTGGTGCCTTAGGTGCCTTTATCGCAGGCTCTAATACCGTATCTAATATGATGTTCAGTCAGTTCCAATATGAAGCTGCCATGAGCTTACATATTTCACCTTCTCTAATTATCGCAGCTCAAGCGGTTGGTGCAGCCGCCGGTAATATGATTGCTATACATAATGTAGTGGCTGCATCAGCAACGGTGGGTTTACTTGGTATGGAGGGCGCCACACTTAGGCGTACTATTTTACCCACTCTATATTATGTGTTGTTTTGTGGAATAATCGTCATGGCCGCCATTTATATTTTTGGTTTTAAAGGGCCTTTGGCCTCATGAGTGACATGCAATTACAATACAAGGAGCGTCATATTTCTTCATTAAATAGAGATTCTCAAGACCTACTCAGTCCTGAGCACGTGTTAGATAAACTAACCAGCTTATTAGGAGCCAGTAATGTACAGGCAGACTCAGAGAAAAACGAGCATTATAGAATGGGGTGGCGTTCTGGTGGCGGCAATGCCTTGGCGGTTTTATTCCCGCAAACGTTATTAGATATTTGGCGTAGCTTAGAAGTGTGCGTTAAAGGCGACTGCATCATTATTATGCAAGCAGCAAAAACAGGCCTGACTGAAGGCTCAACACCTAGTGGTAATGACTATGATAGACCAGTTGTTGTTATCAATACGCTTGCAATGAACCAGTTGTATCTGGTGAATGATAATGAGCAAGTGATTAGCTTACCTGGGGCTACATTGCATCAGTTGCAAAGCCAACTGAATGCCGTAAATAGAGCACCTCATTCAGTCATTGGTTCCTCGACATTGGGTGCATCTATTATTGGTGGTATATCTAATAACTCAGGTGGTGCTCTTGTTAAAAGAGGCCCTGCTTATACTGAGCTGGCGCTGTTTGCCCAAATAAACGAACACGGTCAGCTGGTACTAGTCAATCACCTAGATGTAGAGTTAGGAAATACCCCTGAAGAAATACTCACTAACTTACAAACAGGTAATTTTGATAAAAGAGAATTACCTGACACTGGCAAGCTGGCATCGGATAAAGAGTATATCGCCAGAGTGACAGATGTTGAGGCAGGCACGCCCAGTCGTTTTAATGCTGACAAGCGAAGACTGTATGAAGCAAGTGGTTGTGCAGGCAAGCTTGCTGTATTTGCCGTACGCCTTGATACCTATCCAACCGCTGCAAGAGAGAAAACCTTTTATATAGGCAGTAATAGCGTAGGTGAGCTTGCACAGTTGCGACGACAGATATTATCAAGCTTTAAAAATATTCCTGAAATTGGCGAGTATATGCACCGTGATATATTTGACGTATCTGCTAAATACGGCAAAGACACTTTCTTGAGTATTAAGCACCTAGGTACGAATGCATTGCCAAGACTGTTCTCTATCAAAGGCGCTATTGATGCCAAGTTGAATAAGTGGCCGTGGATGCCTAAACATTTTACTGATAAAGTCATGCAATTTATTGGCAATATATTTCCAAAGCATTTGCCCAAGCGAATGATAGAATATCGGGATAAGTACGAGCATCATCTCATCGTAAAAATGAGTGATGACGGTATAAAAGAGGCACAAGATTTCTTGAAATCTTTTTTTGAAACTTCGGAAACGGGTACTTATTTTGAATGTAATAAAGAAGAATCAGAAAGCGCCTTTTTAAATCGTTTTGCAGCAGCAGGCGCTGCACTACGGTATGAAGTCATACATGAAAAAGAGGTGGGTGAGATATTAGCGCTTGATATCGCTATCCCACGTAATGAATTAGACTGGCTGGAAACCCTACCTAAAGAAATAGCACAACATCTAGAAAAAAAGCTCTATTACGGACATTTCTTTTGTTATGTGTTTCATCAAGACTATATCTTGAAAAAGGGTAGTGATGCTCACAAGGTCAAAAAAATGATGTTAGAGCTGTTGAATAAACGCGGCGCAAAATATCCTGCTGAACATAATGTTGGGCACTTATACGAAGCGGAACCTGATTTACAGAACTTTTATAAAAGCCTAGACCCAACGAATACGTTTAATCCTGGCATTGGTAAAATGCTAAAAACTAAACGCAACTGCTCGTGCTGTGTGTAGTAGCAAGTGCGGGCTAAGCTTGCTGCTTTAAAAATAAGTCAGTTGTATCCCTCGATTATTACTGAGTTATGCACAAGTAGATGTCCGAAAATATTACCTAATTATCTAACAGAATAAAAAGGGCAAACGTATGATTATTTCATCTGCAAATGACTACAGAGCCGCTGCCAAGCGCCGACTGCCTCCATTTTTGTTTCATTATATAGATGGCGGTGCTTATGATGAATATACCTTAAAACGTAATGTTGAAGATTTATCACAAATTGCCCTTAGGCAACGTGTACTCAATGATATGTCACAACTGAGCTTAGAGACGCAGTTGTTTAATGAAACCCTGTCTATGCCTGTCGCCCTGTCCCCCGTCGGTCTGACAGGCATGTATGCCCGCCGCGGAGAAGTACAGGCCGCTACGGCAGCCGATCAAAAAGGCATTCCGTTTACAATGTCGACGGTTTCGGTGTGTCCAATTGAAGAAGTGGCACCCAAGATCAACCGTCCGATGTGGTTTCAGCTTTATGTATTGAAGGATAGAGGCTTTATGAAAAATGCCTTGGAGCGTGCTAAGGCGGCAGGGTGTTCGACTCTGGTCTTTACGGTAGATATGCCAGTACCAGGCGCACGCTACCGCGATGCGCACTCTGGTATGAGTGGTAAAAATGCCGCTATGCGACGTTACTTACAGTCTGTGACGCATCCACAATGGGCGTGGGACGTAGGACTGAATGGCCGTCCGCATGATTTAGGTAATATTTCTACTTATTTAGGTAAGCCTACAGGGCTAGAGGACTATATAGGCTGGTTGGGTAATAATTTTGACCCTTCTATCTCTTGGAAAGATTTGGATTGGATTCGTGAATACTGGGATGGGCCTATGGTCATCAAAGGTATTTTGGACCCAGAAGATGCCAAAGACGCGGTGCGTTTTGGGGCAGATGGTATAGTCGTGTCTAATCATGGTGGACGACAGTTAGATGGTGTTTTATCAAGCGCGCGTGCTCTACCTCCTATTGCCGATGCGGTGAAAGGAGAGATTAAAATTTTAGCAGACTCTGGCATACGCAATGGCTTAGACATTGTGCGCATGTTAGCTTTAGGGGCTGATGTTTGTATGCTAGGGCGTGCATTTATATATGCTTTAGCTGCAGGTGGCGGTGCAGGGGTAAGCAATTTGCTAGAGCTGATGGATAAAGAGATGCGTGTCGCGATGACTTTAACTGGCGCCAAAACGATTGCTGATATTAATTCTGACTGTTTGGCAAAACTGAATCATTAAACTGAGTCTGTTGAAATTATAAGTATAAGTGATGATGAGCGATTATTTATAGAAAGCAGTGCAGGTCAGAATAAAAGTTCCGAATTGTATACGCACTTAAATAAAGGTCATAAAGTGATTTCATCTAACCGTTATATTAAACGAGGCTAAGCTTGTCTGGTCACGGATACCGATTGGTTGACCAATTCCATAGATCCGAACGCAGTTAAGAACGCGACGCTAGACGCGTCGGATCCAACACCAATGCGGGCCATCGTGTCAGCATCTGCCATGCCAGTGGGATCAATGAGGTGCCAGCTCCCCCCAATATAGACTTCGGCCACCGCATGAAAGTCCTGTGGCGTCACATCGGGCGCATAAACGCTCACGAACCTAGCTGGTATCGACGACGCGCGCGCTAGTGCTACAAGAACATGCGCGAAGTCGCGGCATACGCCCTGACGTTGAACAAAACTGTCAAGCGCGGTAGTTTGAGCGTGGCTCGATCCGGGCACATAGCTAAACGCTGACTCGATCCAATCGCGCATTGCGGTAATCCGTGCGCCGCCAGCAAGATCGCCAAACTCGGCGTCCACGAAGGCTTGGAACTGGTCTGACGGGCAATAGCGAGACGGCATCAAATGCTTGATTGTCTCTCCAGGCAAAAGATGGAGGGGCACTTGGGGCAGTGTCGATATATCCAAGGCAGGACGGTCAACGGCAATTTCTGCGATGTAAGTGCAGCTAAAATCCCCGTCGGCGCGGATCCAAGTCCGCTCTCCTATGCCATCATCGGCGACGACCCGTGAAAAATGCGAAACGTCTGATGTCCAAATCTCGGCCGAACGCACCCGTTGATCCGCAAGATCGGCAGCTTCGATTTGAAGCAAAAGGTCCATTGGGGCGGGGAGCCGATAATGGAGTTTGACGTTAAGTTTCAGGATCATGTTCGAGCTCCTTAAGGGTATTGATCTGGCGGGCTAACGAGCGCGTGGGAGTTTCTGATCGGTGCAAGGCGAATCCTAAGCCGCTCAGGTCTATCAAGTCAATGAACTGATCCGACTATATCAAAGACTGGTTCACCTGAGTCAGTCAGAAATGCCTGACAGGCTTAGATTATTATAATACCGCTTTTTAAATTCAAAGGGTGACAAGGGTCCCCATTTCAACATCTTTCACCCCATGCCACTGCTTTTTTAGGTAACTCAGTCACCGCATTTAGAAATGGAATATTTTACTTTGAACTCATGTTTTATGCTTTCAAGTAATCAGTATTATAAAAGAATACCCTAAGGGGTCCAGCTATTTTACTCTTCAAAAACGTTATTGTTAATAATTTATTAAAAGCTATTAAAAGTTAACAAAAACGTCTTAGTAGGTATATATATTAATATGAGAATTCGTTTAAAGTGACGGTTAGGTTGCAATATTTAACACCATAATCAATGTTTTATCTTAGCGCTACTATTTATCTTAACCTTATTAAGGATATTAAAATGAAGAAACTTACCTCTAACCATTCACTTCAAAGTAAATTATGGATTGCGTTATTGGTCAGCGCTGTGGGACTTAGTGCTTGCAGTAACGAAGTGGAAGAGAAGCCAGCTAGTACGAACACTACTGAAGCTGCATCTGTTGAAACAGGACCGACTGATACTGAAGTAGGTACAGACACTGCTATGGGTGAAACAACGAACGATATGGGCATGGCAGATAGCCCCATGGATCCAGCTGACACAACTACGACTGGTACAGAAGGCACTGGTACGATGACGGATAATACCGTA
Organism: Psychrobacter alimentarius; assembly: GCF_001606025.1. Taxonomy (NCBI): domain Bacteria; kingdom Pseudomonadati; phylum Pseudomonadota; class Gammaproteobacteria; order Moraxellales; family Moraxellaceae; genus Psychrobacter; species Psychrobacter alimentarius. Next base: position 1,590,879 of record NZ_CP014945.1, read on the forward strand.
ACCGATGAAATGACTGATGGCTCAGTAATCGGTGACTCAACAATGGTAGACGAAGAAAATACGAGTTTCAATCAAACACCACCAGAAAGTGCTCAATAGATTGTATATGTAATAGCTTTGATAATGCGCCGATAGAGAGTTTCTAGTGTATTCAGCCGTTTAAGCTGTCTATAATTATTTTTAGGAGTCAGAGAAGGCTTATAAGTTTTCTCTGACTCCTTTGGCCTGTTTGGTCTGTGTATTAATGAGAGGTTTGCTAACTTTTGGTATTTTTGCGGTATCCTAATTTAGGTTTCGATCAATACCGTAAGGAATACCGTAAAAAGTATCGTTTGTAACCAGTGGATATTGTAAGCTAACATAGCTTTTCGGTAAATAAAAAATAAAAAACCCTTGTAGCACTTGGCTTACAAGGGTTTATCGATACATACCTTTATATTTGATGGTGCGCCCACAGGGACTTGAACCCCGATCGGTCGCTTAGGAGGCAACTGCTCTATCCTGTTAAGCTATAGGCGCACTGAGGAGTGACATTGTAGGAAAAAGTTGTTACAAAAGCAATCCGCAAAGTCCAAATAGAGACAATTTATTATGACTCGCTATTGCTGAGAGCATCCGAGACGTCTACTGAAGTATCATTTGATGGTTTTTCTGATGAGGTGGTTGGACTAAATAAATCATTGACACTGTTTTTATAACCTTCAATATTATTGTAATCATGTTTTTTTAATATATCTTGCCCCACGCTAGAAAGTAAAAAATTGCGAAAATTAATCGCGGCAGTGTTATCCGTCAAAATAACGCCTTCAAGCATCTGATCGTCTTTGAGCGCATAGCTATAAGAATTCAGTATGCGAGTATCTGTATGAGTGGTCTGAGCTGTTTCCGTTTCCGCACTATCTTCATTAATTGAGTCTTTATTATCTTCAGCAGTTTGACTGGTATCGGCTTCATTTTGATTGATTTTATCTTGAGCCGCTTTTAGCTCTGCTTGTAAGGGTGCAAGTCGTTTTTTTGGTAGGCTGCTGTTTGAAATAATCATGTCTGTACTGACAATGAAATCTGAGTTTTCTTCATTGTTAGAAGAGTTATCAGGTAGTGTAAGCAGAGTACGAGAGGGTACATAGCTTGTCTCAACCTTTATGCTTGGATAACGAGATTCAAAACGGACAATAACCTCGTCTAGAGCCACCTGTAAGCTTTTTTCTGCTTGTATATGTAACGTACTATCGGAAGTAGGCATTTCGCTATCGTTTCCAGCTATCACTTTAGGTTCGTTTTCACCAGCCATGATAGGTAATGGGTTGGTGTTTTTGCGGTTATTAACCCATAACCAAGTAAAGAGAACAGTACAGATTATCAACAGTAAAATTAGTCCAGCTATCAGTAGCTTGTAGTCTTTCATATATGACCGATCTTCTGTTTGTGAGTGATTCAAAGGTTACGTGAGACACGTAATCTATTGTTTGGTTTAAAGTGGTTGGTGCAGCACTTCCTCTGTCAACTCTGCCAACATCTCTGCAAAAACGTCTTTCTTTAGAGAAAGAGCTGTACCTTTATTAACGCTGTTACGATCCGTATTATGGCTCTCAGCGGGATAATAGTTTGAAGCGGAAGTAGGATGGTTGTCAATCGCTTTTGTAGAGGCTTGATGGCCTGCTAGCGGCGACTGTCCCTTCATAAGTTTATCTTTAAGCCATTTAAAACCATGGGTCTCCCACCATGCCTCAAAGCGTGGTAACGTGCTGCCATGCACTGCTACAGGCAAATTCAACGTTCGCAGTTTCTGTGATAATACGGGGTCATTAATGGTTTGATGAGTACTGAGGTAAAGCCCACTGCTATCATCAGTATAAAGTCGCTTATTTTGCCATGATCTGTCATCAATTTTCATACGTGGTAGTTGCCATAACTCACCACGATAATACACCACGTATACGCGTTGTTTTGGATGTACAAAAATAGCATCGATTGGGCGTAAGAGCATAATATTAATTCATTCCGTGAATAATAAAGGTTAAGTTTATGTAATGCATGGAAATCAATTTAAAAGATATCAGTTTACTCTCTTTTTTAGTAACCACGAATGGCATAATAAGACGACACTCGCTGTCGCAAGTTATTATAATACTGACATCTACACTAGTAAACGATAACCATCAATGGCACACTGAGGCTGCCATTATTTTGTATTCGTAAATATCATGCTAGCAGAAATGCAGTACGGTAACGACTACCAAACATGTATTGATGAGTACCGTTTGTTGCTTGATTTTTAATCCCCTCAAGGCCTTTGGTCTTAGATTTTTTTGTCTTTTTTGCTTTAATTTGTGTTCGTCGGTCTTATTATTCTACTACTCCAATCAGATTATCCGCTATGTTTACCATCATTCAGTCGCACCGTACCGAAAAACTCGTTGATCAATTGCTTGTACAATATCAGTCAAAGAACCAATCTGTGTTCGAGCCTTTTATTGTCATTGTACCCTCAATGGTATTGGGTGACTGGTTGGATAAGACGATTGCCAGTCGTGCTGGCATCAGTACGTTGGTGCGTACCAAGTTTTGGGGTCAGTATCAGTGGACGCTGATGCAGGACGTGCTAACGCGTCACAATGCCTATTTGTTAGAAAATAATCCTGAGGCGGTCGTTTTAAATGTGCCTGAAGTGGCTGTATTATCGCCGACAGTCATGCAGTGGCGACTGTTTGGATATCTCACCTACTATCAAGCGTCGATTGTCAAAAGTGAGACACATCCCGTTCACCCCTTACTGGCGTCTTTGATTGATGAGCCACAAGAAAGCGTGAAGCAAGACGCTGTACAACAAGACAAAGCACAACAAGATGCGCGTATTTGGCAGCTGGCAAGTGATTTGGCTAGAGTATTTAACCGCTACTTAACCCATCGTGAGGATTGGCTGGCATTATGGTCACACAATAAGCCACTCAACGTAGATGCACTGATAGCAGATAAAGACGCGTTGTCATTGCGCTTTGATAAGTATGCACGCGGTACGCCTGAATGGTTGGTGGAACATTATGTAGAGCTGGAAGTTGCGCAACGATTCTTATGGTCGCAGTTGTTTGCCGATGTTCATCAGCACCGTGTGACCATTGAGGACAACTTTTGGTCAGCTTTGAAGCACAATCAGGCAAATGAGCGGGGTCAATTGCCCAAGGTATTGCGTATCTTTACCATTCAGCAATTGCCTCAGACTGAGCTTGATTTTTTGCAGCGCTTATCGCAATACATGGACATCACATTACTGCACTATAATCCCTCAAAGCTGTTTTGGGCAGATATTGTCGATAAGTCATGGCTACAGCGTCAACAGATCATCAATCCTGAAAGCGTGTTTTTGCGTGATTATGGTCACAGTTTGCTGTCGCGTTTGGGAAAACAATCTCGCGATACTTTTGCTATGCTTGCCAACCTATCAGGTAATGAGCAGTACCAAGAGGCGCTTGTAGAGTGGCAAGACAATTTTGATGACGGGTTTAGTGATGAGACTGGTCAAGGTGTTGATGATAATACCTATCAGCGGGCGCAAAATAGCCCAAGCTTATTGCGACGTTTGCAAAACGATGTGTTGATGCTGGATGAGCAATCGACACAACAAGCAACAGCGGCAAAAGTTTCAGAAGCGGTCAGTCAACAAATCGAGTTAGGTTTTGAGCAAGAAGCGTCAGATACGCCTTGGTACGACGATGAAGTGCTAGAAAATAAGCGCTTTGAAAAAGAGCGTTTTTGGGCGATATCGTCACAAGATAATAGCCTAAGCATTCATTCGTGTCATAATTTACAGCGTCAACTTGAAGTACTGCGTATCATGATTGGGCGCTGGCTCAATGAACCTGTTAAACCTAATCAGAAAAAACGCCATATATCAGATATTGTGGTTTTGTTACCTGATGTTGAGCGTCATCATGCACTCATTGGTTCTATTTTTGTCAATGGTAAAGGCCAAGATGGTTTGACCCTGCCTGCAAAAGTAACAGGGGTGGTCGATACTGATATTCGTCAGCTATGGGAAGCCATCATTGGGTTTTACAAATTATTAGGCAGTCATAGCGCCCGTTTTGAAGCAGCCGAGGTCTTAGACTGGCTAATGTTGCCTCCTTTATTTGAAAGCTTTGGCCTGACTCATGAACAAATGAGCCGTGGTTGCGATTTGTTGGTAGAGGCGGGCTTTATCCGCGGGTTTGATGAGCGACATCTCAAGCAAACCTTAGACGTTAATGACTACGATTATCGCTTTAGTTTTGCCCAAGCGTTAGACAGATTGGCCTTAGGATTAGTGATGCCAGAGGCCAGTTTGAGTGATTGTTTGTATCCTTTGCATGAGGATGACTGGGCAAGCACTGCAATGCCTGAGATGAGTTTGCCATTACCACAGGTGAGCCTAGATGATGCGATGATTGTTGAAGCGCTCAGCCGTATTTATGTAGGTTTGGTTGAACGACGTGATGATCATACCCAAAGAATGAAAGCGGAAGATTGGCTGGATCAGATCGAGACGCAAGTGATCCATCGTTACTTTGGCGATGTCGATCAAACTCGTACAATGCGCGCCATATACAATGCCATGAACGGCTTTAAATCAAGTTTGCGCGCCAACCGTCATTATAGACAGTACTCTAGCGGTGATAGCGCCAACAAAGAAGTTGAACACAGGCTGGCAGGCGTTGAGCAGTTACCATTAAAACTGAGCTTTATGCTAGATAGTATCGAAGACGAGCTAGAAAGTCAGCAAGTCAGTGCCGAGCCAACGGGTGTGATTACTTTTGGTCGATTTGGTGCCCTGAGAAACGTGCCTTTTGAATTGGTGGTGATGCTTAACATGGATCTCTCTGAGTTTCCGGCGCGTGACCGTGATAACCGATATGATTTGATCAAAGCCACCAATGCCCGTCGCGGTGATAGAGTCAGCGAAGATGATGACAATGGCGCATTTTTGGATGCGTTGCTGTGCGCGCGTAGCGCATGCTGGATATTCTACAATGGTCAAAGCCTGACGGATACGCATGAGCACTTGCCAGCCAATCCCGTCAGTGAGTTGCTACAATTCTTACAAGGTGAGGTACAGTGGCAGGTAAACTCGCTTGAAACCTTGCCTGAAAATATTGATCCGAATACTGAGAGTCTTAAACGTTATTTACCCAAGCTAATTAAACAATGGCTGGTAACTGAGCATCCAGCACTGCCTTTTCATCGCAGTCTGTTTGAGACAGACGTGGAAAATGATCTCTTTGAGCACGAAAAACAGACCAAGGTATCCGTTAATGATAGTCAGTCCACTGTTGATGCTCAGAGTAATAACGCCGTCACAGTATCTGATGAGCTAGATGCTTTATTAAATAAAGCCATGCGTAAAACCAAATTGGCACAGAAAAAACAATTTCCTCCCGCGCCATTATGGCAAGCTGTTTTTGATACCTTAAGCGGTAGAACCACTAGCAAGCATGCGCCACTGGTTGGCTTACCCAATAACGCACAATACGAAGCAATCGCTACGATGCTTGGTCAAGGCGTTGGTCAATTGGGAAAACTAGATGATCACATCTTGTCTGCATTGGCTGATATGTTGGCGCTAGATGGTGCTCCTAATATCAATGACGCGACCAAAGCGCCTGACTTAACGATGTTTGATAGTATATTTAACATTGGTGAGATAGACATTGAAGGAGGATTGGTCTATCAAGTACGTCACCCTGCCAAAGCATTTTTACGCACTCAAAAGGTCCATGTGGTGCAAGGTGAAGCAGCGATGGCGCACCAAGAGCCGTTATTTTTGGATAACCTGACGACTTATCAGATCAAAGAGCATTTGATTCAGTCATTGGTTGCCGATGCAACCGCCTCAAGTGATGGCAATGCAGTTATTGAAAATGCCAACGCCACTATGATGTATCAAAAAATGATACCAGCAGGGGTGGCTCGCCAAACCACCATACCCAACCAAAAGCAAAAGCTACAACAGCAATGTATGGAGTTCAAAGAGCAATTGATTGCTAATGGTTTCGATGATATCGACATGGATAGTAGCTATAGTGAGGTATCAGATAGCAATGGTTTGCAACTGCTTACCCCAACGATAGAAAAACCTATTGAAATCAGAGATGTGGCAATGGTTTTAAATGCCAGCAATCATCAATCAGACAGCGGCTCAGACCGTCAGGTAAAAACAGAAGCATGGCGTAAATTACTGCCTGCCTCTATTAAAATAAAAGGCTCAGTACCGATATTAGTGCCAATATCAGCACCGTTATCAGTGTCGCCAGATATCCGTAATATAAACGCTCATCAGCAATCAAGCCTGTCTTATGCTGAGCAATCACCCAAGCAATGGTTAAATATCTTACCTAACTCTGCGAGTCCCAGACACTTACTCAAGTTTTGGTTGTCACATTTGTATTGGCAAGTTGCCAGACGCACCACCGCTCAGCAGGTGGTATTAAATGATGGCGTCAGCATTTGGCGTTTTAATAAAGCCAGCTCGCAAGTGGATGCTTATAAAAACTCGATGACATTTAAACTAAGCCCTATTGTGTATGAAGATGCTGTCATTGAGCTGATTAAGTGGGCGATTTTTGGCAATCTATCAGGTCAAGTACCGATGACGTTGCTGCCGGAGTATGCACTCAGTTACCTTGGTAAATGCGCAAAAGCTGAAGAAAGCGAGAGTACAACTGAACGCTATTGGCCAAAACGATCAGATTTTTCCGACTGGTTAAGACCCAGTTATTATTCAGACGCGGTATACGATACTTGCGCGCAACATGCCATTTGGCAATACATATTGCGTGATCAAGATGCTTTTAGAGCGCTATCAAGGGCGTTGACCACCTTGGCGCAACCACTGTATGAGCCGATGTTTACGGCACTAAGCGGGCTAGATAATTAGTAGGATGGCTAACGCCTAGTTTCTTTCACTTAGTTCTTTGACCTCATAGATTTTGACCTTGTAGATAATAATGAAAAGTATCCGCCTATATGACAGACTTTAGTGACACAACTGATATCTCTACGCAACCGCATTTATTTGATGAGTATTCAAGTGAATGTGATGATTTGACTGCGATGGCTGAGCCTAAAGCAGATGTGACACCAGCAGTGGCCGTTGAATTAACGGGTAAGCATCTTATCGAAGCCTCAGCAGGGACTGGCAAGACGTGGACGCTAACTGGTATTGTGCTGCGTCTCCTGATTGAAGCACGGCGCGCGCCAGAGCAAATCATTGCCACGACTTTTACGCGAGCGGCTGCAGCAGAGATGCGTCAGCGTATCCACGACCGTTTGGTAGATTTTTATCAGCTACTACAATGGGTTAATAATCTAAGTGCTGACACCAAGAACAGAACTATGTTATATCCCGATGTATTGCAGATAATGCCTGACAGTAATGAGGATAAACCAGCAGGTAATGATTTAAGTATCGATTCAAACACTCAGACAGATATTGATGCATTCAATCAAGATATTGAGCAAGACCAGCAAGTTGTAACTGAAAAGCGTATCCAAGCAAAAGAAACGCGTGACAATTGGTTGATAGAGCAAGCCGAATATGTACGCTTAGATAACATCATGCAAGATCCTATTAATTTACATTTAGTGAGTTATTTATTAGATCATGTGTATAGCTACCCGATGGCAGAAGCGCTGCGACGTACCGCACTGGTATTAACCACATTGGACAAGCTCTTCGTCGGTACGCTAGATAGCTTGGCGCAAAAATGGTTGACCGAATACAGTAGCGAAACTGGTCATCAGCAAGGCATGTCTATTATCGAAGACAGTAGCATTGAGCAAGTGACCGACAGCATCATTCATGATGAGCTGCGCCAATTTCAAAGCCGCTTGTATCATGAGCAGCCTAAGCTGTATGCGCTGATGGATCAGCAGGGAAAGCTGACTGCAGTGAGCGATCATAAAAAGTATGTTTCTCGTTCGCTTAACTTTATTTCTGCACCGATTGATGAGATAAAACTTGAACAAGGTTTTGACTTTAATGCATATGAACAGCTCATTGCTGAGTTTGCACAGTTAGATTTGGCCGATATTCAGCCTTATTTGAATCCTGATTATAGAAAGTCGCAAGGATTTCGTGGTGGTTCTAATTTAACCAAGCAGTTTGATGCCCTCATTGATGTACATCAGAAAATAGCAAAATATCAGTTAGCATTTAACAGTTATTTAAATGAGAGCGAACGTAAGATTTTGACCTCATTACAGGATGCCAGATATCCAGATGAAGACGGTAAAATTAAGAACTTCAATAAAAATAAAGAGAAAGAACATCAGACGCTTTTTGAGTTAGAAACCATCAGCAGGTTAATGGCTCTTTTAGACATGGTTGAAGGATTGAATCAGCATATTGTCCTGATACTAGCCAATCTCAACCGTCACATTGTACTTGCCGTGCGTGATAGGCTGCCAGTGATTTTAGAAGAGCGCGGCGAGACGACCTTTAGCCTGCAAATGGTGCGTTTAAACCAAGCATTGACAGGGCGACAAGGCAACAAGCTGGCGCGTTATATTCGTCATCATTATCCAGTGGCACTGATCGATGAATCGCAAGACATCAATGGTGAACAAGCCATTATGATTGAAAGCATTTATTTGCCAAAAAACAAGCGAACACAAGAGGGAAAAGACAAACTATCAGGCTCTAATAAAACCAATCGCGAGTTTTTGCTATTGGTGGGTGATCCAAAGCAAGCCATTTATGGGTTTCGTGGTGGCGATGTGGCCAACTATAACTACATGAAAGCCCAGTTTGATACCAGCAGTCGTTGGACGCTTGATACCAATCGCCGCTCAAATTCAGGTGTGATTCATGCACTGAACTGCTGGTTTGGTATGCCAATCGTAACAACTGATAATAATAAGTTATCGCAGCTGGGCAGCGACATTTATTACCAGCATATGAAAGCATCACGACCTGAAAGTCAGCTGTCTTGGTTTAGTAACCAAGACAGGATAAATAGCGACTTGGTGACTGAGGTGCTCTCTGCTCAGCCAGTGAGCGTATTGCATTTGCCTAGTGATAAAGACGTAGAGCTTGAGTATGATGAGCATGAAATCACCGCGCGTCATATTGCCACTTTGCTCAGCAGTAATCAGACACTAAAAGGCAAGGCCATCCAGCCTAGTGATATTGGTGTGCTGGCACGTGCCAAAAAAGACTTAAAGCGGGTTGAAGACGAATTGGTGAAACTGGGTGTACCGACTTTGACCACCAGTGATGTCAGTATTTTTGAGACCATCATGGCAGAAGACGTGGCAGCACTGCTCAGCGCCATGCTATATCCGTACCGCCATGACATGATCAATCGGGTCTTGACCAGTCATCTCTATGGTCTTAGCATCAAAGACGTCAAAGCTATGATGACGGATCATGAGTCAGGTATGGTCGAGGCCAGCAGTACAACACATACTCACTCAAAAGATGCGTCAACGACTGATCACAAAAAAAGCTATCAAGACTTTATTACCTATTTAAAAGAAGGGACACAGCGTTGGCAGCATTTTGGCATATTGTCGGCGCTACATTACTTATTGGATAAAAGCCCCGTGCAGCCACAAGGCGTTTGGCAATCTCTGGCTGCTCACGCCGAAGGAGATCGGCATATCATGGATCTGCGCCATTTAATGGATGTGTTGGCGCAGTATGGCACAGGTATGGGCGAGCACGAACTGCTGGCTTGGTTCAGACAGCACATAGATGCAGCGCCCAATAGCGATTGGGCCAAGCAGTACCCGCTACCGACAGAGTCTGGTGTGCAGCTTATGACCATTCACAAATCAAAGGGACTTGAGTTCCCGATTGTCTATGTACTGGGTATGGGTGATGCCAGTAGAAAGTCAGGTAATAATGAGAAGTCTGGTCTTTATTTATACAATGCCGCACAAGCTCCTTCCGCATTAGTGCAGCAATCACTACAAAATCAATTGATAGGCAATCAGCGCCGCTTCTCACCACTGCAAAGCTCTGCCACCACCGATGGTTACTATACCGATCTTGAAACGCAAGAGGATTTCGATGAGCTACGCCGTCTTGGTTATGTAGCATTTACTCGCGCCAGTGAGCAACTCTATATAGTGCTGCAAGAACCGAAAAAAAATGTAAACGCTCACTTAAAACCCGTGCTTTATTGGTTTGATACGCCAGAAGCGAACTTTGAATTGCCTGATCGGTTAAAAGGTACAATAGGCATGATCAGAGGGCATAAGGTCAATGAGTTCCATAATGACAGCTTTGCGAAACATGCCAACCCAGCAGGCTTGGATGATGCAACCCAGCTTACTACAATTAAACCCATGACAGAGTCTATTGAGTACGATTCTTTTTCAGAGGTCATGAAAACCAACTACTTTTATGGCTGGGCCAAGACCAGTTTTACCGCGCTCGCCCGTCAGTTGGATGAATCCACCCAAGCGATGGCGATAGTGGATGAGCGTATTGATGATGCAATAGATATTGACATGAGAAACGCATCCGCTCCAGCTGAGCCATTATCCAATAGCAGTGAGCCTGTTACAGAAGCCAATGAATCAAAGCTTAAGATGGAAGATGATATCCGCTTTACCTTTGTTAAAGGGGCGAATGCAGGTACGTTTTTGCATGAGATATTTGAAAAAATTGATTTTACCAATAAATCGCAGTGGTCTGGGGTGATTGATAGAGCGGTAAGTAGCTATCAGTTGCCGCTGGTCTATAGCAGTGCCGAGCAGCAAAGCCGTCGATTACAAGGGCAAGAGGGCAAAGCAGCTGGCCTCATTGAACCTGATTCGATAGATACGACGAAGCATGACGCATTGATCAGTTGGATTGAAGAAGTAATACATGCGCCGTTATTGGCATCCAACCAACCTTTACGTTCTCTTAGCGTCAGTCAGCGATTTGCTGAATTAGAGTTCAATATGGGTTTGTCAGAACGTTTTAAGGCACAGGATATGAATAAGCTGTTTCAGCAGCATCTGCCTAATGACACAGACAAACACGTTAGCCTTGTTGCGCAAAACACAACGCATTTGTATCGTTATTTACGCGGCGAAATTGACTTGGTATATGAGCATGCTGGCAGGTATTATGTGGTCGATTATAAAAGTAATTTTTTAGGAAATAGCCTAAGTGATTATGACAAAAATACGCTCAAGCACGCCATGTCCAAAGCAGGGTACTGGCTACAAGCAGCCATTTATCAAGTAGCATTGCATCGGTTTCTTTCCATAAGAATTCAGGACTATGCAGGTAATGAAGAGAAATATCTAGGCCCTGTAGAGTATGTATTTTTACGAGGCGTATATGGTTCACATACCGATGCAATCGATAATGTATCACCCAATACGAGCGAACCTGCTGGCAGCGTACCACCTAATGAGCGCTATGGATTGGTAACTTGGGATATTCCAATTGATTTTATTAAAGGGTTAAACGCGTTATTTGGTACGCCTGACTCGTAAGTACTAAATACATATCAGCTATCCAAAAAATATCCTATCGATTCAGCAGATCAATATAGAGACAAGCATACTATGAGTAATAATAACAATAAAAGTAAGGCAGCGATTGGGGTAAAAGAAAGCTGGGCCAGTAACCTCAGTGACTACATTCTATTACGCCGTCAGCAAACGCATTTAGCGTATAGTGCAACAGATTCAAAAGCAAATACTGATAGCAATCAATTCGATAAAACAGAAGACAGTATGCTATTCACTGCTTTTTTTGTGATGTTAGCGACCCATTTAGAAGAGGGGCACACAGTACTAACTATTGAGGAAGCTGAGGATGAAGTACCGTTGCAAGGCCAGATCAATCACGAATTCGTTGCGCTATATGGGTGGCAAAAAGCGTTGTTAGCAATGCTCGCAACGCCAATCTTCGCTCTGATAGACACCCAAATCAGTACACAAATGGAAGAGGATTCGACAGCTGAAATATCACTATTTACCTTGCTAGATACTTTATTTACCAAGGAAAGTCAGCTTTGGGTGCAGCTTGCCCTAAGTAATCCTGAAAAAGAGATGCTGAACAAGCGCTTTACTACGATTGCCAGCTTATATCGACTACTAAAAAATACAGATTTAGATTTTTTCATGGAATTGGTCACTCAGCATACTTTATTCGCAGACGTGGGCGCTGACATCACAAAACAAAATAGCCTAAGCAACAACAAACCCATTATTTATAAAAAAATTGAGCATGAAAAAACATCAGCAGTATCCATCACTTTTTGGCTGCATCGCTCTTGGCAAGCGGAGTTCAACTTAGCAAAACACATCAGTACTATTTTAGAACAACCCATAACACCTCTAGCGTTATCCATACCCAAAAACCTGAACGAGCAACAAACAAAAGCCATCAATGTGGCCAACAACAATGCGTTTAGTATCATCACTGGGGGTCCAGGCACAGGCAAAACCTATACGGTCGCCCAGCTCGTTATTGCGTTACAACAGGCCACAGAGAGTAGGGATGAGCAGCAAGAGAGCATTAGATTCAGTACAGATAGTGCAAGCCTAGCGCTCGCAGCACCGACTGGTAAAGCAGCACAGCGAATGCAAGAGTCTTTGCAAGCGGCTCTAGATACATCAGAAGTGAAAATGCAATTACAAGAAGCCAAAACCATCCATCGTTTGCTAGGCATCGGTAGAACGGGTAGACCGCGTTATGATGCCAGTAATCCTTTGGGTGAGGACATCATTATTGTTGATGAAGCCTCAATGCTGGGTGTTGAATTGGCCAATTATCTTGTCAGCGCCGTAAAGCCGGGTGCAAGGCTGATACTGTTAGGAGATGCCAACCAGCTAGCAGCGGTAGATGCAGGAGCAGTACTGGCTGATTTGTGTCATATTCCGATATTACAATCCATTCATGCTGAGCTACTCGAAAGCCGCCGTTTTAGCGCAGAATCAGGTATTGGTAAACTTGCAAATCAAATCAATCAAACAGAAGTAGACACTCAAAAAATTTGGCAGTTATTAAAACAAGACGACGCATTGAGCTTCCAATACGTAAACACCCTGCAAATAGATGAGAGTAATGATAATAAGATAAAAAATAGCCTAAGTAGAAATAAAAATATTTCAAGAATGACAGAAAATTACCATCCCTATATAGCCAAAATTAAAGGTCTACTAGAAAATCCAATGAAAAAATCCATGCCAGAATCGGTAAATGCGACAGTTACAGCGCTGATAGAGGTGTTTAATCAATTTAGAATTTTAAGCGCGGGTCATAATGGTGAATGGGGTGATCACTATATCAATAATTACCTCACACAATGGCATCTTGCTGAACTCAAACTACCACTAGGTCAGAATACATGGTTCCATGGTCGCCCTGTTATGGTTTTACAAAATAACTATGAGTTAGGATTGTTTAATGGCGATATTGGTTTTTGTTTGCAGACAGGAGATGAGAGAAGTCGATTAGAAGTGTTTTTTGAGAATAAAGCACAAGGTATCGCTGTTAATCTACTGAATGAAGAAGTGATTGCGACCGCATATGCGATGACCATTCATAAGTCACAGGGATCTGAGTTTGATCATGTTGCTATTACTTTTGACAATAGTCATGCCAGACTGCTCAGCAAAGAGCTTATTTATACAGCGGTGACACGGGCTAAAAAACAAGTGACCATCTATAGTACAAAATATGCGTTTGAAAAAGCAGTTCAAACCCCAACTGAGCGTCATACTGGTTTAGGACTACAATTTTAGTCATTATCCTTAGCCATACTTGTGCTTCAGCTAATAAAAAAGCATCCAAATTGGATGCTTTTTTAGAATTCAGATATAAGCGTTACACTTTATCTTCTTTAATTGCATAGATGCCAGGCAAATGGCGCAAGTAACCATGAAAATCCATACCACAGCCATAAACATAGCGGTCTGCAACATTGATACCCACAAAATCTACCTCAAAATCTGCGACTTTACGATCGTGTTCTTTATTGAGTAAGACACAAGATTCAATCGATAAAGGTTTTTCTTTGCTCAGCTCTTCAACGACTGCTTTTAAAGTAATACCTTCATCAAAAATATCATCAATCAGCAATACGTGCTCGTTTTCGATACTGACATCAGGTTTGAATTTCCAATCGAGTTCGCTGGTGCCTTCGTTGTCGCGATAGCGCGATGCATGAATATAATGCATACGATGGTAGAACGTCAGATGAGTCAATAATTGACCAGCTGGGATAAGTCCACCATTCATTACAACCATTACAATTGGGTTTAAGCCCGCATAATGTAGGTTGAGTTGAGCAGCAAGACGCTCATAAGCAGCAGCAACTTCGATACTACTAATAAGGCACTCTGAATTACGCAGGGTTTTTTCTATTTCTTGATTACTAATTTGGGTCATGATTTGCGCCTTGGATAAAAGTGCCGCCTATTTTAGCAAATTTTAGTAAATTTGCCCAACATTACAGTCCTAATAAAAACGACCTATCGGTTATTCTGATTTTTCTATGATAAAAGGACGGTAGTAGTCTGCCAAACGATTCAAAGAGCGATCTGGTAAGTCAGGTAGAAGTTTATTAAGTGCCATGTTCATACCTTTATCAATAGCCGCTTTCGCAACGGGCACGGACTTACGCTTAATCATACCCAGTTTCAACGTCTCAGCATAACGGCTGATAAAGTGCGTGAGCGTTTCTTCATTCATCGTTTCAAGCGCAGTCTTAAATGCTTTCACGTCTACGTGTTCAGGTGTGATAGCGGCGAAACCTGTATTAACAGTTTTGGCATCTGCATCAGACAACTTAAATCCCACACGTTTTATGCCGTCATTATCGATAAATGTTGCTCTGTCTCTCAAAAAATGAAAACTTGGCATCACTTCTTCGTTGCTTTCTTTACCCAGTAAAATGTTGAGTAGGGTATCGGTTGAGCGTTCAATCATAGTGACAATTTTGCGCATAGCAGCTTGACGCTCAGGATTGGGAATAATTTCAACCAAACCTACCAAGAGATTATCAATCAGATCCCGCGCTGTTTGGTGAGTAAGGGCATCACGATAAGGGTAATAATCTACCTGTTCATTTGAAGCAACGACTTGTTCGGCCTCGCTGATTAATGCTTTTAATTTATCTGAAGGTACGAATCCAAAATAATATGCCATCATGCTTCCTTTATTTGTTGTTTTTAATGCCTTACCAACGTTACATTCTTGGTCAAATCAGTTACTATTTAAAAAGAATACCAAACAAAGGCTCATCGTAATACATGCTAATCACTTGTGTGCTTCAATTATGAAATGCAGGGCTTTGTTGAATATAGCCAGTATTGCGATATTTTTACGATTTATCTAATAACCGATGAGCCGAACCATTCACCGCACACTAATTTAGCATATTTTTTATATTCTAATTTAAAAAGCTTGAACTTATAAGGCTAACTAATACTTATCTAGGGAGAGATAAATGAATAGTGCTATTGTACTGTTATTTGGCGTTGCCGCTATGCTATGCGGCTACTTGTTTTATTCAAAGTTTATCGCCACTAAAATTTTGGCATTAGACAACAGTCGTCCCACGCCAGCTCATACGATGAAAGATGGCGTAGATTACGTTCCCACCAATAAGTACGTATTATGGGGTCACCATTTTACCTCAGTAGCAGGGGCAGCACCAATCATCGGTCCTGCTATTGCTGTGATCTGGGGCTGGGTGCCAGCCATCATTTGGGTAGTACTGGGCACCATTTTTATGGCTGGTGTCCACGATATGTCAGCCATTTGGGCAAGTATGCGTAATAAAGGCCAATCGATTGGTTCTATCGCTGGTACTGTAATGGGTACACGTGTGCGCAGTTTGATGATGATTGTCATTTTTTTACTCCTACTGATGGTAAACGCCGTATTCGGTGTTGCTATCGCTAATATGATGATAAAAACGCCTTCAGCGGTATTGCCTGTGTGGGGCGCACTCATTGTTGCCTTCATCATTGGTCAGTGTATCTATCGCTATAAGATGAATCTGCTTTGGGTATCAATCATTGGTGTCACGGCTTTATACGGACTTATTTATCTTGGCCCCATGTTCCCAATTGTGTTACCTGAGACTGTTTTCGGTTTGCCTGATAATGCCGTATGGATTCTGATTTTATTCGGTTATGCGGCAGTTGCGTCTTTATTGCCAGTATGGATGCTGCTGCAACCACGCGATTACATCAATGGCTTGCAGTTATTTGTCGGTTTGATTTTATTGTACGCAGCCATTTTTATTGCGACGCCAGATATTGTCGCGCCAGCCATCAACACAGCATTACCCGTTGGCACACCGTCACTGATGCCATTGTTGTTTGTGACGATTGCCTGCGGTGCTATTTCAGGCTTCCATGGATTGGTGGCAACAGGTACCACGTCCAAGCAGATTGATAAAGAAGAAGATGCTCGGTTCGTTGGTTACTTTGGTGCATTTGGTGAGGGTATGCTTGCGCTGGGTGCCATACTTGCTGCCACGGCAGGTTTTGCCACACTGGCTGATTGGCAAGCGGTTTATCAAAAATTCGGCGATGGTTCTATCGGTGCCTTTATTGATGGTGGCGCTACCATCCTAAATGCCGGGGTTGGCATTGACTTAGTGTTATCGCAAACGATGCTGACAGTCATGGCAGCACTATTTGCCGGTACTACTATGGACACTGGGGTGCGTTTGCAGCGTTATATTTTTCAAGAGTTTGGAGAGTTTTATAACTTGCCAGCATTGAACAAAGGGGTTGTCGCAACGTTACTTGCAGTCGGAAGCTGTTTGTTATTGGCGTTTGGCGCAGGTGGTATCGATGGTGCAGGCGGTATGATTATTTGGCCACTATTTGGTACAACCAATCAATTAATGGCCGCATTGACCTTAATGATTGTCACCGTGATTTTATTACGTAAGGGCAAGCCTGTCTGGTATACCTTGGCACCATTGACGTTCTTACTGGTCATGACGGTCTTCGCACTACTCATTCAGCTCAAAACTTTCTTCACTGATGGTAATTGGCTGCTCATCATTATGGATATCATTATTTTGATAGCAACCATTTTGGTGACGTTTGAGAGTCTGTCGGTATTGCGCAAAGAATGGACAATACACAAAGGTAAAAGCGATACCTAAACTCTATAAATAGTAAATGAAGCAAAAGAACGCTAGCAGCAATTGCTGGCGTTTTTTATATCGTGTAGGCATGATAGATTAAAGATAAGTCAATGTAAAAAAACATGCAAGAGAACAGATAATTATGGAAAATACAAATACACCAAAGGATCATGCAGATATAGAACCATGGTGGCAGCGCTTTGTGGCTGGGCTCAATGAGTTTTATCATGCCCCTTATCGCCAAACGATGGCGCGCGCTGTCCGCGATGAAGAAGATTTTTTTATGCTGCTGCTGTTTGCCGAGAGTTTGGGGATTGATAATCCTGCCAGCTTTTATACTTTGGAGCTGCAACCACTATTTTTAGAGAATTTCCACGAATGGCATACACGCATGGGTATGGACAGATGTCCTTTTGATCATGTTGGTTGCTGTTAATTGCATCAACAACTGTTGTAAATTGATAAAAATGAGAAATGAGTATGGCGTTACAACCTCTACCGACTCTAGTCGAACAATTAAAAACGCAGCCTATTATATTTATTGGTGGAAAGGGCGGTGTGGGCAAAACCACCACCGCTGCGGCACTTGCCAGCTATTATGCCAGCCAACACCAAAAGACGCTAATTGTCTCAACCGATCCTGCCCACAGTTTGGGTGATGTACTGAACGTACAATTAACCAATGAAAAAATCGCGATCAATCCTTATCTGGATGCCATTGAGCTCAATCCTGATGTCATCGTTGACGCACATTTCGCTCAAGTTGAGCGTACGATAAAATCTTATGCCAATCCTGATATGATGCCAAAAATTCGTGAACATTTGCGTTTGTCAAAGTCAGCACCTGGCGCGCAAGAAGCCGCTATGCTTGAATCTATGTGTCAGCATTTGGTCACGGCAGCTGATGAACATTATGAGCATATTATCTTTGACACAGCACCGACCGGACATACGCTACGGTTACTGGTATTACCAGAGATGATGGGCGCGTGGACGGATGGACTGCTTGCCCAGCAGCGCAGGCAATCTAAGCTGCGCTCAGTATCACTACATTTGGATAATAGTGGTCAAAAAAGCCTCCAGCAAAAAAACGAGATTGCCAACCCATTTGCTCCAAAAAAACAAGACCGCTGGGAGCAAGCCGTCTCTGTGCTAGAAAAGCGCAAACAGCTGTTTCGACAGGCAGGGGTACTGCTACATGATCGTACGCAGACCGCTATTGTATTGGTTATGACCGCTGATGTACTCCCATTGGCTGAGACCAAGCGCGCCATAGAACAGTTGGAAGAGAGTAAGCTCACGCCAGCTGCAATCGTCGTCAATCAGCTCATAGCACCAGCCCAATCTGATGCGTTTTGGCGTCATCGGGCTGATCGTCAGCAGCAATTGATGCAAGATATCGAAAATAATTTTTCTAAATATCCCTTGTATCCAATCTATCTACAACAAACCGATGTACGCGGTACGGACGCCTTGAGCAATTTATTAATCACTAGTTTGCGCGCTCATTAGATTGTAACTTTGCAGACAATGACCATGCCGTATCCGCTCGCAGCAGCTGTGCTTGTTCTGATTTACCACTACTAAGCGATGACCATTGCGGTTTGCCACGCGCTTTTTTTAACTCACTTGGCAATTTATGCGTGGGCCATGGCGTGATTGAGCGACTTGTTTCATCTGTACTATCATCGTTAGCTGCTGAGTCAGATGATTCAAAGGTTTTTGTCTCGCCTTTATATAAAAGCTGTGTCGCATCGGTTGCGGCATGTCCGCGATGGCGTAGGGCAGTGAGCAAGTCTATCGCACGCGTGGCGAGCAATGTCAGTGTTGCAGGATCAATGTATAAGCGTTTTACGCCCGTAATCTTGTCGGCAATACTGCTGGTGTTAGACAATAACCCGCCTGCGATACCGCCGATTGCCGCGCCCAGTCCTAGCGTTGTGCCCAATGCAGCAGCATCAATCCCCAATCCCAATAATGCACCAGCAGCAGCACCTGATGTGGTGCGAATGCCATAGCTTTTTAAAAGTTCAGGATCGAATGGATCTTGCTGATACGCTTGCAATTCAAGTGGGGTCGCTGCTACTGCATTGTCATAAAATTTGTATAAATTGAGCAGGCTGTGCTGCATGGTACGCTCGCTTTGTCTCACTGCTTCCTGCATTTGCTGTAACACAGGCATTGGGTCATCATCTTCGTCAATCTCACGTACAAAAGCGGCCACATTCAACAAAAAATCTGCAATGATAATATTGGCCTCATCATGCAGTTGTGCCCAATTTTCAGCACGTTGCGCCATCAGTTGCTCAAGTCGCTCAGAGTGAGTGAGCATGGTGGCGAGGTTTTGCCATAAGCGCATTTCATCCTCAAACTCAAACGCCACCGAATCAAAGCGTGTTGAGATGTGCAGATTGCGTCTTGCCAGCATGGTCTGCCAATCATCAATATTGGCATCTTGGCTGTCAGTGAAGTTAAATACAGGCATAACAGGAATGGCGGCCCAAGATAAAATCGCCAGCTCGTCTTTGTATTTACCCAGCACGGGCTCACGGGCATCGACGACATAAATCGCCATATCACTTGCCAGCAATTGCCGAACCACTTTGGCTTCTTGACTATAATCATAACCTTGCGCGTCGTAACCATAAGCCGCACCATCATCTGACGCTTGGGCGATATCTGCTGCCAAAAACTGCTGTAAGCGCTCGATACCATCGCGGCGACTGGCAGTATTGTCTTCCAGCCAGTCCATCAGCCCTGAGGCATCCTCTAAACCAGGCGTATCGTATAAGGTTACCAGCACTTCACCGGTTTGACTGTCGGTCAGCTGGGCACGCTCAACATGCCGCGTGGTTGCCGCTTCATTTTTCACTTCACCAAAATAAACGTCTCGTAATAGGGTACGCAGGATGGAGGTTTTACCTGTGTTGGTGTGACCAACGACCGTCAGCTTTAGTGACTCACCACTCGCGATGGTTTTCTTAAGAGGCACAGTACTCGGGTCTGGCTCTTCACTTAATTTCTGTGGGTTTTGTGGGTGCGGTGCTGACTCAGCATTGATGATAGGCGCTGTTTCATAAGCCTTGTCGGCAAATAGACCCGCAGGTTTATTATTCTCACGATTGTCATAGCTATTATCGCGATTTTGTTTATTGTCATGGTTCATACTAGCGTCTTATATCAGTGAGTAACGTTCAAAAAGCATAAAAAACATAATAGTAGCTGTTTATGGTAAATAAGTCAGGCTTGGTATCGGTATTCATACACAATCGTCAATGGGTTTTAGACTCGGTAGCACTGGGCGGATAAAACAGCACTTTGAGTTTTTTCTTAATGCCTTTGACTCGAAAAAACCGTAGCCACATCCGGTAAAACACACCAAAAATTAAGCCGATAATATGATCATGACTGTCTTCACCAACGGCACCATATTTTACCGGATTATTGACCGTGTCTTCCTCTACATACGTCCCAAACCATCGATCAAAAATAATGAGTACCCCGCCATAATTTTGATCAATGTACGCACCATTGGTACCATGATGAGCGCGATGATTGGATGGCGTGTCAAAAACATATTCAACCCATTTTGGGAATTTGCCCACTGTTTCGGTATGAATAAAAAACTGGTAAATCAGATCTAACGCATAAAGGAAAAATACCCATACTGGATGTACGCCAAGTATCATCAGTGGTACAAAGAATACCCACCAACCGGTGACTGAATACAAAAGGCTTTGGCGCATGGCGGTAGAGAGGTTCATATGGTCATCAGAATGATGCACGACATGGGCCGACCAAAACCAATTGACTCGATGTGAGGCGCGGTGAAACCAGTAATAGCTAAATTCAACCGCGATGAATATCGGAATGGCGGTCAGCAAGGTCACCTCAATAGTAAACAAGCGATATTGATATAACCACAAGCAAATAGGTAAAACGATGAGCGCTTGCACAATCAGCTCAAAACCCAAGTAAGAACCGCCTAAACTAAAATTGGTCATCGCACGGCGCCAGCTAAAGCTTTTGCCATTGCCACGCTTGGACTGATAAAACCACTCGGCTAAAAACAGCAGAAAAAAGGGCCCGCCAGCGAGCGGCAGTAACCATTCTTGCCAGTGCCCAGGTAAAATACTACTCAATATTGGCTGCCAAGATTCAGGAGAGATGGCCACTATATGCTGGTTCAACGTATTTTTATAGTCATCCAATATCTGACCGTACTGACCTAGGGTCATAAGATTGTTATCTGCTGCCATGCTGGACTCCTATCCACTATATCGTCAATGCACTATAAACATTCCTTGTTATGTCAGTATGATACTAAACTTATGAATCAGCATGGATAAAAATGGTGTTCTGTCAGTTCTTATCGGTGATATCAAAAAATTGTCTACAGGTTACGATCAACAACGGTACCACCAACGTGACTGTCAGGATTGACAAGGCCTATTTTTCGAGCAGAAAGGGCGGTTTGCCACTGCTGATAACGCACGTTGTTAGGATCGTCTGGTGATATGGATATGTCAGCACCAATAGGACTACTTCCTAGTAATTGTACAATCAACCCCTCTGTCGCATGACTGGCGATTTGATCGAGCTTGCGAAGGGTACCACGGTCGGGCAGCGCGCTTTCATGAATGCCCAATAACACCTGTACCGGATGCCTGTCCAAATAAGACGTGAGCCTTGCCATATCATCACGGTCATCGATAATGCCAAAATTTTCGACCTCAAATTTATCATTGAAATGAGTATCCAAACCCAATTGCCACCAATCATCCTGATCTGATGGGTATTCAAGCAAGGCAACCAGTTTTTTGCCCGCACTGATCGTTGCTGTTGGCGCGATGGGCGCTGGTGCTTCTTTAAAATCATCGGCATCCACCACCTGACGCTGCCAAAAGTTCAAAATCTTTTGATAATAGGGCAGTTTGATATCCAAGCGCATTTTTTTGCGGCGGAACATGAGCGCACAAAATGACCATGCAATCGCACGCGGCACGATACCGTACATCAGCAAGCTACCGACAAGCAAACTTGCCCATTGACGCGCAACAGACAACGGCATCGCCTCTGTTACCAAGCGGCTTTGGACGATAGCAGTGCTGTCAGGAACCTCAAATCCCACCATACTTGGCAACCAGCCAAGCACTCGCGTTAAGGTAATCAGCGCCTGATCAGAGAGTAAGGTGGACTCCCAGCTAAAGCTATATTGCCTTACCACGAGCAAAAATATGATCGCAAAAAGCATGCCGGTTAACGTGGCGAGCCATAACTGGTGGCTGAACTTGCCCAAATACCATCGCATACCGCTGTGATACAATTGGCGCTCATATAAATCAACGGCGGCGATAGTGACATCATCCTTGCCGCGTATAAGATAACTGGGACTCACGAAATTGGCGAACCAATTTGAGGATTGTTTGCCTTGATTGATGAGTGCCATTACCAGCCAGCCGACCAGCATCAGGGTATGAAACCCCAGCAAGCAGACCAACACATAAAAGAAATTCACCACATTGCTCTGTAATAAGGTGAATAGTCCTAAAAACCCTGAAACACACCACAAGATGCTCATGACAATCATGATGCCTTTGATACGACCGTCAATCTTACCGAGCACCCGTGCCAATGCACCATTGCTATCAATACGCGCGGCGCGGCGATGCAACTTTTGGAGGGGCTTGCCGTCTTCATTTTTTAGCTTTTCCGTGATGAGTAGCGGATCAGTGGCAAAGACGTATTGCTCAGTCTCAAGCGTGCGTACCAGCTCAGTCAATTGGTCTTGGGGGGATAGCATAGGTCGATAACATCCGTATAAAAGCGTTTATTTGGTAGGCAGTTTTTGAATATTGTAGCCTATATATAATTGCGGTTTTATACCTTTTTGTCATGGTAAATCCAATAAAAATGCGCCAAAATTGATCATGATAAGACGATATGAATGACAAGTTTCATCAGACGCCATGAACACGCATCACAAAAATAATCAAAAAAAGGAATTGTTATGACGGATACAACGACGGGCAAAACCTATCTCATCATTGGTGGTACGGGCGGCATTGGCAGAGCCATGGTTGAGCAGCTCATCAACAGTGAAAAAAGCAGCGAGACGGATGGGCCTCGCGTTTTTGCAACGTATCATAGAAACGTCCCTGATTTTGCCGCAGACAATCTGTACTGGATACCCATGAACATCTGTGACGAGCAAAGTATCCAGCAAGCCGCTGACGTCCTCAAGCAGCAAACCGCGCATATTGATTGGGTGGTGAACTGTGCTGGTCTATTACACACGGACGCGCAGCAACCAGAAAAAGCGCTACGGCAGATCGAGACGGCGTTTTTTTTACAAAATATGCAGGTGAATGCCTTGGCAAGTTTGCTGATTGCCAAACATTTCAAGCCCTTCTTAGCCAACGCTCAGCGTACTACGAACAAACCAGCCGTATTTGCAACAATATCGGCACGCGTCGGCAGCATCAGTGACAATCAATTAGGCGGTTGGTACAGCTACCGGATGAGCAAGGCGGCGCTCAATATGGGCATGAAAAACCTGAGTATTGAGTGGGCAAGATCACTCAAAGATGTGTGCGTCGTTGTCATGCAGCCAGGCACAGTTAATACGCAACTGTCTGCGCCTTTTCAAGGAAACGTGGCTGACGGACACTTGTTCTCGCCAGCCTATAGTGCCGAATGCTTATTAGAGGTGTTAAATGGCATGACCGCCGCGCAATCAGGAAGTTTTGTCGATTGGGCAGGTGAGTCCATACCTTGGTAAAGGTAGTATGTATGAAAATGAGATGAGAGGCGTGGCATACAGATCTATTGAGTTGTATGCCTAATCAGCAGTTTAAATCATCAGATACAGCAGACCCAAAATAAACAACGCTGCCATAATAAACAGCAAGCCGCTCAACACTTTGGTCGTGGTATTCGAATCACTTGGTGCGCGCTCTTTTCTTACCTTGGTTTTTTTGGCAACACGCAGCACCATTTTTACATGTTCAATATTTTCTTCAAGATACGTATCGCCTTCAGGTACAAAACCCAAAGATTCATAAAAGCTGAGCAAATAGGTTTGAGCAGAGAGAATAATGGGCGTTTTTTTGCCATATTTTTTGCGGCAGCAAGCGATTGCTTGAATCATCATTTGGCGTGCCAGACCCTCTCCTCGTTGCTCTGCCAGTACCAGCACTCGACCAATGGCAGGCATAGGAGTAGGAGGGTGCGCAGTTTTTATACCAGCAGCATCGACGCTGGCGCTGAGATTGGATTTAAGCTTATTAAATTCAGGCGGAATGATACGGCAATACCCCGCTAACGCTTGATTTTGATGGGCAATCAGATGCAGACAATCAAAATCGGTATCATCCATGTCTTGATAGACACAGTTTTGTTCGACCACAAACACTTGTGAGCGCGCTTTTAAAATATGGTACAGATCAACTGAGGTCAGCTCATCAAAGGTTTTAATCGAGAATTCATAGGTCATAATTAATTGGCTTTTGGCAAATCGGTTATTAGATATAAAGTGAGGTGAAACGTGGGCGCAAATATCGTCAAAATACCGCGCGGTTTCTAACAAATGGCATTATAACGATATATGTGCTTATCAACCATGGATAGTTTGGCTGATCTTGTCCAAATTCAAGCTGTCAGACATGGCGCTAAAGATCTCAAAGTACTTACCGCCCTTGCTATACAGCGCTTCGTGTGTGCCTGTTTCTACCACTTGGCCGTTTTCTATCACCACAAGATCGTCGGCGTCGATGATTTGTGCGATGTTGTGCGAGACCATAATCACTGTGCGGTCTTTTTTGATCAAATCCAAGCTTTTTTTAACTTGTTGACTGGCAATGGCATCAAGACTGGCGGTTGGTTCATCCAAAAACACAATCGGCGGATCTTTTAGGAACATTCTTGCCAGCGCGATACGCTGCTGTTGACCGCCCGATAGAGATTTTGCCGTACTCTCATAACCCTCTGGCAATTTGACAATCTGTTCATGAATAGACGCTTTTTTAGCCGCTACAATGATATCTTCCTCGCTCGCCTCAATATTACCATAGCGAATATTTTCACTGATCGTACCTGAAAAAATATGATTGCTTTGGAGTACCAGACCAATATTTTGACGCAGCTCATGAGTATCACACTCAGACAAATCGCGCCCATCTAACAATATCTTACCCGCATCTGGCTCATAAAATTTCACAAGCAGACTAATAATGGTACTTTTACCAGCGCCTGAGAGTCCTACCAAAGCCGTAATACGATTGGGCTTGATGGTAAAGCTGACATCTTTCAACGCTTGCGTGCCATTTGGATAAGTAAAATCGACGTTTTGCAGCTCGATATGACCCTTTAGTTCTCGACTTTTTACACCATCGACGTTTTCAACTTGCGCGTCATCTTCCAAAATATCAAAAAACCCTTCGGCATAGGTCAATGCATTATTGATCTGATCATAAATCCGGTGCAGCTGACGAATCGGAGCCGCGACATTTTGAAACAGCAGGACATGAAACAAAATCATACCAATGGTCATCTCACCTTTCAACACAAAATAAGAGGTGAGTAAAATAATAGCCACCACACCAATTTGTTCGATAAAGGTCTTTATGGCATCGTAAATAAAGCCAATACTACGGATACGCAGTTGATTGTCCGTCATGTCTTTTTGAATATTAAAATGCTTTTCAGCTTCGATGGACTCACGCACAAAAGACTTGACCACACTGATTGAGTTGATGAGTGAGATCACCAAACCGCTTTTGGCTTCTCGGAACCCACGCATCTGGCGACGAAACCCTTGTAGGCGTTTTGCTTGTTTTTGACTGATAAAAAAGTAAATGGGAATAATGAATAGGCCGACCAAACCGATCCAAAAATTGGTTGAGAACATAATGATCAGCGAGACAATGGCGCTGGCAAACAGCGGCAGCATATCAATAAAAAAGTTCTGTACCAAAGTAGTCAGGCTACTGACGCCATAATCAATACGGGTTTGCAGCTTGCCGCTGTCGTTTTCGCTACTGGTATAAAACGACATGCGATACGTCAAAATACGCTCGATGATTTTTTGTGACAAGTCGCGCGACAGATTGATACGAATTTTTTCGCCAAAAAAGCGCTGACCAAACGAGACGAATATCGACAGTATCTCTTTGGTCAATAACACCGCGCTGATGATGGCCAGCATTCGCACGCCAGCGGCCCAAGGGTCAGACAAGGTAATAATTTCGGTCAAGGTATCGACCGCATAACGCAGTACAAAGGCATTGACCTGCGCGGTAAACGAACCAAGCACCGTCAATATCAAAGTTGCGATGATAAGCATCTTATAAGGCGCGGCAAAGACAGCCAGTTTTTTGAGGATATCCCACAGTAAGGCTCGCCGTTCTTTTTTCTCGGCGGGGGGCTTTTTATCTAGGGATGCGCGGCGTGGCTGGGGGGATGTGGGCATATATTAGGTTTATAATTTTATTTTGAGTTTTTATCTAGATTTCAGGATAATCGTCCAAAGGACTTTGGCAAAGACTTATAGTATTATCTTCAAACTGTATGGCAATTTTTCTTGCTATTAATCTTAAGCGATGAAAGCAAATAATTGCTTCAATTAAAGTTACATCATCTGGGTGAGCTTCATGAGTCAGTGTATTTCTTCTGTTTGAAATATCTTCATACGCTTTTACCCATTCCTCGGGTATAGGTTCTAAACCAAGTTTATTCCAGTGATTAACTCTGTTTCTTACACCCATTCTCTCATATTTATTTTGCTCACGTTCAAGAATTCCCGCCAGCATTTTGTCCGAACCCTTGTTAAGAATGTCTTTTAAAGAAACCTTCTCATCTAGAAAATTTTCTTTATTTTTATCTAATAATTTTTTGTACAAATCAAATTCATATGCTTCAAGAAGGCAGTAGTTATATAGAATTATTTGAGTGCCTATTATATGCTCAATAGGTATAAATTCTTTTTCATGACCAAATTCCATACCACCATGTTCAGAAATGTCAGAGAGTTCAGGTGTTCTAAAAATTAAAGAAATAGTTACACTTAACTCATTTGATAAACCATGTACTAACGGTAATAGGTTTTCATCTAAGTCTGGTCTATTAGCTGCAGTAGCCAAACAAGGAGAGGTAGACCATGCTTCTTGATCCCAGTTCATCATTTTCTTTGCTGAAATTGCCAAATCTGATGTTCTTACTGCCGACAGTGTAAATAAGTTCATCCGTTCAATGACTTCATTAAATAGCATATCAATTTAACCTTATGTATGTATGTATGTCAGTTTTAAATTGTATAAGAGACAAATAATACCCAAACTAAAACGCATCTGCTGGCACAAAAACCTCACCGACCATGATACGGCGTGCTGAACGGCTCATCGATACCTTTTTGGCTTGCCAGCGACCATCGACCAGTTCGGTTTTTCCACCGACAAGTAATGTCCCTGACGGATGACCAAAACGTACCTCAAACAATTCGCTACCACCTGCTGCCTGATTGACGAGCGTCCCTTGCGTGGTGGCCGCAGCAGCAATCGCCACGGCGGCTGTGCCCATCATGGCATGATGCAATTGACCCATACTCATCGCTCGCACCACCAAATCAATCTCGCTTGCATCGACCGATTTGCCACTTGACGCACGATAGCTTTGTGCTGCGCCCACCCAAGCAGTCTTAGGAATGTGTTGGCTGGACTGTGCTTCAGAGACGTCTTTAAACAGTCCCATCGCAACCCCACCTTTAGCACGAATTTTCTCAAGTTTGGCAAGTAAGTCACCATCGCTATTGATATCGCCTTGCAACTCAGTACCGGTAAAGCCTAAATCTTCTGCTTTTATAAAGATAGTTGGAATGCCCGCGCTAATGAATGTCGCTTTAACGCTATCTGTCTTTAGGCCACAACCTGACACATCAAAGTCATCCACCAAGTTGCCTGTTGGGAACATGTCGCTTGAGGAATCGACCGGATCAATGAATTCGATTTTGACCTCAGCGGCGGGAAAGGTCACCCCGTCCAATTCAAAGTCGCCCGTCTCTTGAACCTGTACTTGGCTAGCTGCGTCTTTATAGACTGGCACATGGGCAATAATGGTTTTGCTGATGTTTTCTTGCCAGATACGCACTTCACAAATACCTCTTTCAGCATTGTCATCGATACTATTAGCAATTTTGTCGGCAGCGACTAGCCCCATGTTAATGGCACAGGCACCAACGGCAGCGGTCAAATTACCACAGTTACCCGCCCAGTCAATCATGGGCTTTGCGATATTGACTTGCCCGAACAGATAATTCACATCGTGATCGGGTTTATCAGAAGCCGATAAAATGACTGTTTTTGAGGTGCTAGAGCTGCCATTACCCAAACCATCGATCTGCTTGCCATAAGGGTCTGGGCTACCGACGACACGTAGCAAAAACTTATCACGCGACTCACCAGCGACTTGGCAACGTTCAGGCAAATCAGACAATTTAAAGAATGCCCCTTTTGAGGTACCGCCGCGCATATAGGTGGCGGGGATAGAGAGTTGCGGGGCGAAAGCGGGTTTTGATTTAGAATTGGTTTGGGCCACTGTATTAAGTCCTTTTTATATAGTTATAAGAATGGGTATGGTGCCATCAACAAGTAAATATGAACGACTAAGAACCCTCGTTAATAATGATAGCGACAAGAAATAATCGTCAAATAGTTGTCATCGACGGCATACACCAAACGATTGGCATCATCGATACGTCTTGACCAAAATCCAGATAGATTTTCTTTTAGAGGTTCAGGTTTGCCAATGCCTTCAAACGGATTACGCTTACATTCAGTGATGAGTTTGTTAATACGTTTGAGTGTTTTTTTGTCTTGGGTTTGCCAGTACAGATAATCCTTCCACGCAGAATCTGTCCATGCTAGTTGTTCACTCATTAGTAGACCTTTTGGATTTATTGTTGAAGCCTTTGAGTTCAAGCACTCTCAATATCGCTATCCGTATGCTTATTGTCATCACTTTTATCACTGTCTTCTACTGTATCAATTAGCTCACGTGTCACAGTCTTGCCAGCTTTGTATTGGGCAATAGATTCCGCTAAATGCGCCGCATTGGCAGGAGATTTCAATAAATAAACGGTTTCCATCAGGCTATTGTAATAATCAAGTGACATAACAACCGCATCATCAGCGTCACGGCGGGTCACAATGGTGGCGTTTGCATCATCGTTTACCGTATCTAGGACGGACTTTAAATGCTTTCTGGCTTCTGAAAAACTAACGACTCTCATGGCTTACTCCTTTCATGACATTCTGTATAACTTGTACAATATATAGTACATATTACGCCATTAATTAAGTAAACTCAATATTTATCTAACACCTAACACTTAGGTATAAGTCGTAAATAAAAGCCGATGTCATATAAGACTATATAACATCGGCTCTTTGGCTAATCAGGACACACGAGACTTACGCAATATCTAGCGTACCTTCGATAAACTCTTTAGCAAAGCGTTGTAGCATACCGCCAGCATTGTACATTTTCACTTCATCAGCAGTATCTAATCGGCAGATAATAGGCGTCTCAGTAGTGGTGCCATCAGTACGATGAATCACCAAAGTCATCAACCCGCCAGCCGAGACGTCACCTGTGACATCAAAAGTTTCTGTACCATCGATATTTAGCGTATGACGAGTCGTGCCTTCTTCAAACTGTAGCGGCAGCGCGCCCATGCCCACTAAGTTTTGACGATGAATACGCTCAAAGTCCTCAGCGACGACGGCTTCCACGCCAGCGAGACGCACGCCTTTTGCTGCCCAATCCCGGCTTGAACCTTGACCATAGCCATCACCTGCGATGATGATAAGCGGCTGCTCACGGTTCATGTAAGTCTCAATCGCCTCCCACATGCGCATGACTTGGCCTTCTGGTTCGACGCGCGCTAGCGAGCCTTGGACAACTTCACCATTCTCATCACGTACCATCTCGTTGAGCAGCTTAGGATTGGCAAAGGTAGCGCGCTGAGCAGTTAAATGATCGCCGCGATGGGTAGCGTATGAATTATAGTCCTCGGCAGGCAAGCCCATGGTGTCCAAATACTCGCCAGCAGCAGAATCGCCCAAAATGGCATTGGAAGGGGACATATGATCGGTGGTGATGTTGTCACCCAATACGGCAAGTGGGCGCAGACCTGTCAGTTTGTTTTTCTTCGCCATTTTGCCTTCCCAATACGGTGGGCGGCGAATATACGTGGTCTGATCACGCCAGTCATATAGTGGACTTAAGGCTTTGCCTGTGTCTTTTTTGGCTTCGTCAAACATGGGGATATAAACCGCGTTAAATTGCTCAGGCTTCACGGCAGCCGCGACAATGGCATCAACTTCATCGTCATCAAACCAGATGTCTTTTAGATAGACGTCATTGCCGTCTTGATCTTGACCCAATACGTCTTTTTCGATATCAAAACGGATGTTACCGGCGATGGCATACGCGATAACAAGCGGCGGCGATGCCAAAAAGGCTTGCTTGGCATACGGATGGATACGGCCGTCAAAGTTGCGATTGCCAGATAACACTGCTGTGGTGAATAAATCACGATCGATAATTTCTTGCTCAATATCAGGGTCGAGCGCGCCGCTCATACCATTACACGTCGTACAAGCAAAGCCAACCACATCAAAGCCGATTTCTTGTAGCTCAGGCATCAGACCTGCTTCTTCTAGGTACATTTTGACGGTTTTTGAACCGGGTGCTAAGGATGACTTCACCCAAGGTTTACGCAATAAGCCTTTAGCATTGGCATTACGAGCGACGAGGCCTGCTGCCACCATGTTGCGTGGGTTTGATGTGTTGGTACAGCTGGTAATGGCAGCAATAATCACCGCGCCATCTGGCATGAGACCATTTTTTGGTTCAGGCAATTTTTCGTCAGCGCCATGTGCGATACCTTTGGCAACCAAGTCCGTAGTCGATACACGTGCATGGGGACGCGAAGGACCTGCCATATTACGGACGACTGATGACAAATCAAACTCAAGGACGCGCGCGTACTCGGCATTTTCCATACCGTCAGCCCACAGGCCCGTTTGTTTGGCATACTGCTCAACCAATTTGATCTGCGCCTCAGAACGACCCGTCAGGCGTAGATAGTCGATGGTTTGCTCATCGATATAAAACATGGCAGCCGTTGCGCCATATTCAGGCGTCATATTGGAGATAGAAGCACGGTCACCAACTGTAAGCTGGCGTGCACCGTCACCGAAGAATTCAATATAGGTAGAGACCACGCCGGCATCACGCAAAAACTCCGTCATTGCCAGCACCAAGTCCGTACCAGTAATACCTTTTTGCAATTTGCCTGTTAATTTAACCCCAACGTAATCAGGCAGACGCATATAGGATGGGTTACCTAGCATGACACTTTCGGCTTCAAGCCCGCCAACACCGATCGAGATAACGCCTAGCGCATCAACCATCGGCGTGTGGCTGTCCGTACCGACTAAGGTATCGGCAAACGCCACTTCTTCACCCGCTTTATTGTGCACGACTTGTACGACAGGTGACATCTTCTCTAGGTTAATCTGATGCATGATGCCATTGCCCGGTGGCACGACGTTTACATTGTCAAAGGCATACTGGCACCAGTTGATAAAGTGAAAACGGTCGTCGTTACGGCGCTCTTCAATCGTACGGTTTTTTTCAAAGGCATCTTCTTCAAAGCCTGCGTGCTCAACCGCTAATGAATGGTCAACGATCAGCTGAGTGGGTACGATAGGGTTTACTTTAGCGGGGTCACCGCCTTGCTCAGCGATGGCATCACGTAGACCCGCCAAATCAACAAAAGCCGTCTGACCCAAGATATCATGACACACTACGCGGGCAGGGTACCAAGGAAAATCAAGGTCTTGCTTACCCTCGATATGCTGCTTTAGTGCTGCCGTTAGATCTTCTGGCGGACAACGGCGTACGAGGTTTTCACACAATACTTTTGAGCAGAACGGCAGCTTATCATAAGCACCCGCTTCAATACGCTCGATAGCTTCGCGGGTGTCAAAGTAATAAAGATCTGTATCAGGAAGTGGTTTTTTGAATTCATCGTTCATGGGTTGTACGAGGGCGTTGTCCATAAGTCACCTTTGGCGGTTGGCTAATTTCAATAAGTAGTTAAGCGTTAATATCAGGTAAAAAAGTCATTCCTTTAGCAAAACAACCATCATTACTCTGCGTGCTAGTAGATTTTGCTAAAAAAATCATAACGGCTATGCAAAAAGAAATAACCGCTATGGGTTTATCAGCCAGCATAATCTTGATACTGGCCGATAGTGATAAGATTAACGCGCACTCATATCTGGTACAGAACGCAGCTCTTCACCGATATATTCCGCACTTGGGCGAATAATGCGGTTGTTGGCACGTTGCTCAAATACGTGAGCCGCCCAGCCAGTTAAGCGCGAACAGACAAATATTGGTGTGAACAGCTTGGTTGGAATGCCCATAAAGTGATAGGCTGAGGCATGGAAAAAATCGGCATTGGCGAACAGTTTTTTCTCGCGCCACATCACGTCTTCAACGCGTACTGATACTGGATATAACACGTTATCATTCACGTCAGCGGCCAGTTTTTCAGACCATTGTTTGATGACGACGTTACGCGGATCTGATTCGCTATAGATAGCATGACCAAAGCCCATAATTTTGTCTTTACGTGCCAGCATTGCCATCATCTCTGCTTCCGCTTCATCCGCTGAACTAAAGCCCTCAATCATATCCATTGCCGCTTCATTCGCACCGCCATGCAAATGACCGCGTAGCGAGCCAATCGCGCCAGTGATACAAGAATGGATGTCAGATAAGGTAGAGGCACACACACGAGCGGTAAAGGTCGAGGCATTAAACTCATGCTCAGCGTACAAGATAAGTGAGACGTTCATCACCTTAGTGTGCAGCTCGTTTGGCTTTTCACCTTTTAGTAGGTGTAAGAAATGACCGCCAATGGTGTCATCGTCTGTTTCGGTCTCGATACGCACATTGTCATGGCTAAAGCGATACCAGTAATTAATGATGGCTGGAAATAGCGCTAACATACGATCGGTCTTATCGTTTTGCTGTGTAAAATCGGTTTCGGTCTCAAGGTTACCCAGCATAGAGCAACCAGTACGCAATACATCCATCGGATGCGCGCTGGCAGGAATACGCTCAAGCACGTCTTTTAATGCTTGCGGTAGACCGCGCAGGCTTTTGAGCTTGGTTTGATAAGTATCTAATTCACTTTGAGTAGGTAAGTTGCCATAAAGTAGTAAATACGCCACTTCTTCAAAAATACATTTATTCGCCAGCTCGGACACGTCATAACCGCGATAGGTCAGACCAGAGCCCGATTTGCCAACGGTCGATAATGCCGTCTTACCAGCGACTTGTCCGCGAAGTCCTGCGCCCGAGAGTTCTTTTTGTGCTGCCATGTTTACATTCCTTTTGTGGGTAGCTTTTTATATTATTAAGTGAAAAATGCTGATTCTTATGATTATTTATTGTCCGCAAACAGCTTATCTAAGGTCTGCTCAAACTCGTGATAGTTTAGGAAATCATAAAGCTCCATACGGGTTTGCATGGTGTCAACGACTTTGTTTTGTGTGCCGTCATCTAACAAATGCTGATAGACATTGAGTGCCGCTTTGTTCATCGCACGAAAAGCAGATAGCGGATATAGCACCATATCGACGCCCACGCCATATAGCTGGTCTGTGGTATACAGATCGGTCTGACCAAATTCAGTCATATTGGCAAGTACAGGAATGTCGAGTACGTCGGTGAACTTACGGTACATCTCGATGTCAGTTAATGCTTCAGCGAAGATCATGTCTGCGCCCGCTTCTTGAAAAGCAACGGCACGTTCAACAGCAGCGTCTAAGCCTTCAACGGACAGCGCATCAGTACGAGCCATCACCACAAAATCAGGATCCGTTTTGGCGTCTAATGCGGCTTTTAAACGATCAACCATCTCTGAGATGCTCACGATTTCTTTGTTTGGGCGATGACCACAACGCTTTTGCGCCACTTGATCTTCGATATGGACAGCTGCCACACCTGCTTTTTCCATTTTTCTAATGGTTTGGGCAATGTTGAACGCGCCACCAAAGCCTGTATCGATATCGACCAGTAAGGGTGTATCAACCGCATCGGTGATACGGCGAGCATCTTCTAAGACATTATCAAGACTGGTCATGCCCAAATCAGGCAAACCAAACGAGGCATTGGCAACACCAGCACCAGAAAGATATAACGCTTGATGCCCGACTTGGGTTGCCATCATTGCGGTGTAGGCATTGATCGCACCAGTGATTTGTAGCGGTTGATGATTATCGTTTTTTTGTTTCAGTGCACTGCGAAAACGTGCGCCAGCGGAGGCTAAAGTCATGTCGTGATCCTTACAAGGAGAGTGAATATATCCGTTATTGTTATCGATTATACTCAATTTTTCCTGTCGGCAAAGTCTGATTTAATCATTTTTAGTTAATAATAATTCAAAGTATCTTTAATATATTTAATAGTATTCAATTATTAAATAGCATTATCCAAAAATAAGTTATTTAAGCAAATCAGTATTCACATTCATAAAACCAGGCTTTTTATTAATGCTAGATTTTTACATTTAATTACAATTAGAAAAGAGATACTTAAATTGCTATGACAATTTTGAATACAAAAAAAGCCCTCATAGCAAGGCTAAAAGGGCTTTAATCATAAAATCTAAAAGACTGTTAACCAAATACACCAGCAAAATTGACCAAGAATAAGAGCGTAAAACCTGCCAAGAATATTAAGCCTGCAATAGACAACGCATTCATGCCAGCCGACAGCTTTTTATGGCTTTTGACCAGTGAGTAGTTTAACCAACCAAAGATAGGCGCAGAAATAAACGCTGATACCATGGCAAATTTAAGCATCGCGCCTAATTGACCGGTGAAGAAAGTAATAATAACCAAACCACCACCGATGGCATAAGTTGTCCAAAAAGCGATTTGCTTTTTATTAATCTCATTCTCACCTTTGATCAAACGCCAGCATTCGGCATTGGCACGACCATAACCGTCTGCACAGGTAATGGTGGTGCCAAACATACACATGAAGGCGACAAAGGCGACCAGCAGTCTTGACCAATCACCAATGGTTGCCGTATACATATTAATCAGCTGATTGATATACGCGCCGCCAACTAGCTCAATCTCTTGACCTGAGCCATACTGGACAAACACACCTAGCGCCAAGAAAAATAATGCTAGAATCGCTGAGACCAGATACCCAACATTAAAATCCAGTAAGCCTTGACGATGAGTCGTATGATCGGCTTTAACTTTGGCTGAGGTCCACATAGAGGTAATCGCAGCAAACTCTAATGGCGCTGGCATCCAGCCCATGAGTGCAACAATAAATCCTAAGGTTGCCAAATTCCAAGGCGAGGCGGCGACAAAGTCAGCAGCCATGACTGTAGGTTTGCCAGCAGCAATAACGACGGCGGCAACGGTGGCTGCCGTTAAGGCAATCATAATCCATTTGGTGACACCATCGAGCAATTTATAATGACCAGCAATGAGAAAAAACCAAGAGACGGCCACGATAATTATCGATAGAGTAATGGTAGAAAACTCGAGAGACGCCGGTAGCATAAACCCTAAGATCACTGCAGCAAGCAGCGATACCGCCCCCGTACTAATGACGGCTGATAGTATAGAGAGAATAAAATATACCCACAGGTATAGCTTTGAGCGTTTGGCATAGCCTGCAATCAGACTCTCACCCGTATCATAGACATAGTCAGTGGCAAAGCGAAAAAACGGATACTTAAACACGTTGGCCAAAATGATCATAATGGCCAACTGCCAACCATATAGGGCACCTGCTTGTGTTGATGAAATCAGATGAGAACCACCAATAGCGGCAGTTGCCATCAAAATACCTGGACCGAAGATGCGCCAACTAAAGCCTTCCTGGCTGGCAGCGCTATCAACAGTGTTGATCTGTTGTGTAGTCATAAATACCTCAAATTATATCAAGCAAAACCCTATCACCACTAGATGACAGGGTGTCTGCAGCGAGAACACTGAGTTAAAAAACGGAAAGGAAAAAAACAAAAAATAGACGTTTAGTAGCGACTTTAGCATACCTATAATGATACGAGATAATATTTATTTGCCTCATTTATATCCATAAATTGATATGAACTGGTTCAAATAGTTAATTTAACTTAATAAAATTCATAATGAAAACAGTAATGCTTAATGATAAACGCATATTTGAATAAATATGCGAGCTACTAGGTGAATTGTTGACGTCGGTAAGTGATGCCGCGTTGCTCATAGACATGGTAGATGGCAGTGAGCAACGCAGGAATCTTAGGATGCACAAAATCTTTGAGAGTATGCAAATAAACAGGGGAGGTGACATTTTCATGCACCAAACGTTGATAGCTGATTTGCTCGGTACGCACGGTCTGTAAGCTGGCAGGTACCAGCGTAATTCCTTCACCAGCCGCCACCAACCCTAAAGCAACTTGTAAATCGCTCACGGTCGTGGTGGTAAAGGGGGAGATGCCATATTGGGCAAACAAATGTAGCAACGGTTCGGTAATAGGCTCACTCAAAGACGTCTGTGCACGGGTTGAACGATCTTTTGTATTAATAGCTGCATGAGCAGTCAATTTTGTGTTTTTTGATTTTGAGATCGCTGTAGATATAGGCAGATGGGTTTGGTGATATAAGATTAAGCGGTTGTTGGCCAAATCTATCAAACGCTGCTCACGCACCTGTGCTAAAGGATGCGATTTGGGCAGTGCGACAACATAACGTTCATGACGCAGGAGTATTTGCTGAATCCAAGGGTCTTGGTGGGCAAAGCGGCCAAAACCGATGTCTATTTCACCCGATTTGAGCGCATCCATTTGTTGATACGAGCTGATATCTTTGAGTGTGACTTCGATATCGGGGCTTGACTGCTTTAGTTCAGCGATGATTTCGGGGAGCAATCCGTAAAGCACAGAGGGAACAAAGCCAATATTTAAGATACTGCTGGGTGCTGATAGGCGCTGGGTCATACTGGTGACCGTATCAATCTCTGTCAAAACGGTGCTGATTTTATCGTAAAAAAAAGCGCCCGCTTCCGTCAGATTTAATGGCCTATGGTAGCGGTCAATCAATTCCACCCCCATGTCCGTCTCAAGCTGTTTGAGCAGGCGACTCAGACTGGGCTGTGACAATCCTGTTTGGGTCGCAGCCGCGCTAAAGCTACGCAGATCTGCGACGGCAATAAATGCATTAAGCTGTTTTAAATACATAGCCTCAACTCTTTGATTCAGACGTTATTTTCATATCTTTGATTTCGTGATTTTTGATTTGATGGGCAGCACATTTTAAAAATGTTATCACCAGTAAATAAATTGTGCTTGAAGATAACGAGGGGAGCAACTATATTGTTCGTTAACGACAACGTTACATTTTGGTAAGAAATATCATCACTTCATTCTAGCAGTCATTTAATGCCAGTAGAATAAACTGGTTTGGTATTATTCTATGAGCGACGAAAAAAACGACATCGATACGGGTTTTGAAGAGAAACTGGCTGAAATTGTCGGTAAAAAATCGCGTAATCGTAGCAATCATAATATTTATGAGCGCTTCATCAGTCGTGTTCAGGGTGATGAGGATGGCGATGATATTGAAAATAAAACTTTAAGACCGTTAGATGATACCGATCAGTCTTTTGCTTATGAGTCATTAAGCACGCATACGTTTGAGCGATTTACCAATCAAGAGAATAAAGAGCCATTTGAAGCCACCAGCACCACCGATGCAACTTTTGATTTTTCAGATCAAGAGATACCGACCAATAGTAATGCAAACATTGCAAATAAAGCGTTTGGCAGTGAGGTAGACGATGATGCACTCACTTTTGATTTTTATGATGATACCGATAGTAGCAGTCAAGCCGTAGATGCTTCTTTAACAAACGCTTCTCCAACAGGGTATGCTGCGACTGACGACAGCGCTTATACACGCAATGACAGTCAGGCTGTTATCCCAGAGCCATCAATACCATCGGCCATTCAAGCAGCGTCAGCACAAGATAGGCTGGCGAATAGCAAAAAACCCCTTATTATCGGTATGATCTTTGGCTCATTATTGATTGTTATGATCGTGCTAGCGCTTATTTATACAGGGATTTTATCAACGCCCATACAGACTGCGGCGCCCGATAGCACAGAGATAAATAGTGCTAGTGAATCAGACAAAGCAGCACCAGATAACTCGCCAGCGGTAGCCGTCAATACGACACCAACATCGTCCAATCCTGTCGAACAACCAGTCGCTAAGACTCAAGATACAGCGGTTGGTGAGAATCCAGAGGCAACTGATACCTCTAAAACAGCCGAAGCACTGCCTGCTGAATCTAGTGATAACGAGGCTACAGAGACTAAAACTAAAGACTTAGGTGCGGAAGCCGAAATTACTTATGAAGACTTTAGAGAAGAGTCTCAAAATACGCTATACCGTGAGTCCAATGACTAGCGCAATTGCGCATTTAACCATTTTAGTGTTTATCACGTAAATTCAGACTCTACACCTCACCCTTAGCCATACGCTCTTCAAAAGACAGTCGCATGTGCGCGCCAACGCTGCGCAGCGGATCGGGCGGCATCCAGCTTGGTGTTGCATGTTTTAAGATAAAATCCAGCTCTGGGCTGTTTTTACCACAAATATATTCTGCCATATAGTGACCCAAGTAAGTGCCTTTTGCCACGCCAACGCCGTTCATGGCAGCGATGACATACACACCAGCAGTATGCTCTTTAAAAATAGGCTCATGGTTCATCGTCACACAAATCATACCACCCCACGTGTACTCAAAAGGAACATCGGGCAGTTGCGGGAAACGTGCTAGGTACGATTTACGGTGTTTAGCTTTTGCTTTATCGATTACCGCTTGAGGGCTGGATAGATTGGGCTGATAGTTCAATGTATTACGAATAAAAATTCGCTTATCATCAGTCAGGCGTACCGTGGTGCCGGCAGGGTGGGCAGAGGTGAGTCCCCAAAGTTCTATATTTTTCAATGAAAAATCTTTGCACCGACTCATTTCATCATCGGTCAAGGGGCGCGTCAAACTGGCATAAGTAAATATTGGGGTTATCCTATTATTGGATACACCAAATTGTTCCGTAAAAGCATTTGTCGCTAGTACGATAATGTCAGCACTGAGGCGCGCTTTTGGAGTTTGGATAATTTTGTTGGCAAAATCTATCTCATCTACAGGGGTGTTTTCTAACAAAGTGACATTGTCAGGTAGGGCGCTGGCTACCGAAATGGCCAACGCTGCTGGGTTCACTAAAATATTGCCTGGCGTATAAATGGCGCGCTTGTAGTAATGGGTTCCCAATCTTTTCGCTAGCTCATCATCACTTAATATCTCGTACGGCTCTCCCATGCACTCTAGTGTATCTACAAAATCGGTCAGGCCAGAGAAATGCTTTTCTTCATGAGCGGCTAAATATTTGCCAGCCTGATGCCAGCATACGTCAAGACCTTGCTGCTTTTGAATACGATCCAAACGTTGAATCGCAAACTTATTTAAATCACGGACTTGTGTTGTTGCCAGTGTATCAGGTTCTGTTGGATCTACATTGTGAGGCAAATCAATGATAAATCCTGCGTTACGACCTGAGGAACCTTGACCAACCTCCATTGCATCAATAATGGCAATACGCGCCTCTGGGCGTAGCTGCGCCAATCGGTCAGCTGTGGCGAGACCTGAAAAGCCTGCACCAACAACAATGATATCAAAATACTCGTCTTTTTCAGCTTGTTGTACGGGCATGGGCCGCGTAAAAGGCACGGACTCAAACCAGCCAAGCTGACCATCTATGGCGGGCAATCTTTTGATCTGTTGCATGTAGAAATTCTCTATCATTTGCTAGGTTATTTTTATTGGTTAAATAATAAAGAGATAATCTATCATAAAATATTGATGTAATCGTGCGCTGATACCAATGTTTTGTATTTAACCTATGCTGGCTAGGCACAAATATATGGCTATTTATATTCAGATGGAGTTCTTCTTAAATGCAGAAATCATTGAGCAAAGTTCAATGTGGCGTTTTTTTAAACGTATTCGTGATGGTCAAAATACCGAGTATGACCAAGCCTGCGCCAAGCCAAAATCGTATCGTTGCTGACTCATGCAATATTAGCCACACAAAAAACATCGCAAACAATGGCTCTGATAACTCAATCACTTGTACCTTGGACGCAGGCAAATACGTTAAAGCACTGGTGGTACAGTAAAAGCCTAAAATGGTTGGAAAAATAGCCAAACCCAGCAACCCAAGAATGGATTGATATCCTATATGCACAGGATCAAAGGTAATAATAAAGGGGATGAATAACAATAGGCTGCCAAATAGTAATAAGTATTTGGTCAAATAAATACCGCCTTGTAAGCCAAAGCGTTGCATCAAT
The DNA here is from genome assembly GCF_001606025.1 of Psychrobacter alimentarius. NCBI lineage: Bacteria > Pseudomonadati > Pseudomonadota > Gammaproteobacteria > Moraxellales > Moraxellaceae > Psychrobacter > Psychrobacter alimentarius. The sequence continues at coordinate 1,631,476 of NZ_CP014945.1, forward strand.
ACCGAAAATAGCCCATAGCCAATACCAGCCAGCGCTGCAAAAAACACCAACGTTAAATCAACGCTGCTTGTCCAAGAAATCACAAAAATACCAGTAATTGCTAATAACACGCCCAAAATAGTATTAAGTAATAGTTTTTCTTTAAGGAGTAGTGCGCCAAATAGCGTTGCTGATATGGTTGCTGCTGCCATCAAAATCACCACGACATTGGCGGGATTGCCATACTGATAAGCTTGGGTCTCAAAAACAAACAGCGTAAAAATACCAAAAAAGGCACAAACAGCAATGGCGGCCATGATGCGCTTATGGCTAGCATGATGATTAAGAGTAACACGTGCAGGCATGATGAGCTGTTGATACTGAACGTGCCTCGGCGTCTTACTCAGCATAAGAGACAGCAAGACAAAAGCAGCAAGCGTTTTTAAAAAGGCGACATCGTTACTTTTTAGCCCTGTATTCATAAGTAGCACGCTGAATATGCCTATCGTGGCATTGAGCGCTGCCGCTGCCAAGGCAAATAAAGCACCCTTTATGCTAACGATATTTGCTCTACTAAGGTGCTGATTTAGCACTGGCATCTCCATGATCTGACGCTTAAATGAAAATTGACGATCAAAAGCTCAGTTAATATTGATCCTGACCCGATAAACTCAATACTCAAGAACACTTCGCCTTAGAGTCAAAGCTAAAGAAAGTCAGATACTTGGTATTATTTATAAGCAAGTCTTCTTCCTAGCCCTAATTTCACATTTGCCAGTAGTAACCCCGATAATATCAATATCATTGCCAGTATCTTCCACCATGTCACAACTTCCCCTGTGAGCACTACGGACGTTGTCATACCGAATATGGGTATTAGTAGCGCAAATGGCATCACCTTAGATGCGGTGTTCTTGCTGAGCAAATGCGACCACAGCCCAAAGCCTACTAGGGTTGAGATGTATACGATAAACCCTAGTGACAGCCAAGACCTCATCGACGCCTCGTTAAAGGTTGCCAGTTGCCATGCATCGGTCTCAAACAGGAGAGAGCATGGGATCAAAATTACGCAAGCGATAAGACCGCCCCATGCTACCAGTGCGAGAGCAGACAAAGCAGATGCCTTATTTTCTTTAGTATTGGAAGAAACAGTCCCAGAGGAAACAACAGGCACGTTTGTTTTTTGCTGCGCTGCTCTTAGAGTTGCCTGTGCCGAGGCCTGCTTGGAGGCAATATTGCCAAAGCTCCAGCCCATTGCGGCAATCAAGATACAGACAAATCCAGCCACAGGCATATCACCGCCGAGATTAAGTGCAATCACGCTAAGTCCCAATACTCCGACCAGCATACCAATGATTTGCATGCGACTGACTGCTTCGCCTAGGATAAAGTACGCTAGTAACACGGTGATAAAAATCTGGATTTGCAGCAACAGCGCTGTCAACCCTGGTGACGCGCCTAGATGCATGGCGGTAAATATAAAGGCGTACTGAATCACAAAGGTACCGATGGCATAAATCAGTAAGGTGCGGTTAAAGGTAGGGGGTTTAAGAAAAAACACCAACGGCACCGCGGTAAAGAAAAAACGTAGGGCAGTGAGCATCAGTGGTGGGAAGCTCTCGAGCCCCCATGCAATAAAGGTGAAATTTACACCCCAAATAAAGGTAACCAGTACAGCCAGTGCAGTATATATAGGGGTCATATGATTATCCTAGGTAATTATTATGCGTTTTTCGTTTGTGATTTAATCGTCACCTTGCTTGCTTTTTAGCGCCATAGCATGACGGCACAATACAGCGTCATCAATACAATCAGTGTATGGATAATCCGCATCACATGCGGTAAATGTACCAGTTTGCGCAGCCAGTGCCCGCCTGCCGCCCAGCAGCTGATCGACAAGATATTGATGATGGCACACATAATCAGCAATAGCTGGTTGTCCAGCCACGAGTTACTGGTATGAAACATGGCCAGACTGGGTGTCACCATTGTCATGGTCCATGCTTTTGGATTCAGCCACTGAAACAGCAATGCCTGTCCAAAGCTTAGTGGTAAATCGCCCACGCGGTTTTTTGCGGTGGTTGCGCCACTTGTTTTACTTGCCAGCTCCTGTTGCAGTGCTTCATTGACAACCGCGGTAAAGTCCGTTTTTGCCATATGATAAGTAAGCCATAATAGATAGAGCGTACCCAGTGCTTTTATCGTCAACATAATCGCCGGAAAGCCAACTACCAAAGTTGCCATACCCCAATAGCTCAGTCCAAGCATGACAGCAACGCCTGTCGTAATACCGAGCATATGCCAGCGACATGCCCAAAATCCGCACTTGATACTGCCATGTAGCAGCATTAAGTTATTGGGTCCGGGTGTGATGGAGTTAATGAATAAGAAAATAGCCAACGCGGTGATGCTACCTTCCAAGCCTGCCGTTATGCCCATTTATCTATTCTCCTCAAAACTTCAATGTGATTGAAGAGATCAACTATAGTCTAGATGACCATGACAGACCCGATACAGTTCCACTGATGGTGAACAAAGTGTATAGTCATACTTAACATGACAGTTTTTTATATTCAGATTCTTATAGTCCAAGATAAGTGCGCTCATTATGGTCGAAAATTACAAACTCAATCCTAATTTGACGAAGACCGCTGCCGTCGCTGAATGGCTACAGCAGCGTATTGCTTGGCAAATTTACTTGCCCAATCAGCGTGTGCCATCGGTGCGCAAATTAGCAAAATTAATGGGTATCTCGAGCTTTACGGTGGTGCAAGCCTATGAGCAACTGGTGGCGACCAATGTATTGGTGGCTAAGCCAAGTTCAGGCTACTATGTGAATGTACAAGCAACACTCGCTCAACCTAATAGTGATAAAAAAGTCGGTACCAAGTACCCCGTTATAGACACACGCTGGCTGGTACAGCAGGTGTTTAGTGACATTCCGCATCACCGATCACCAGGGGTAGGAACCTTACCCAGAGACTGGGTGCGTAATGACAAGATGGAATGGGCCATACGGCAGGTCACTCAGCAAGCGGATAGCTTCATCTACGACTATGGCGAGGTGCAAGGCTATCTGCCGCTGCGTCAGCAGCTGGTTCAGCAATTGAATGTGCTTGGTATGCAGACCTATGCAGACAATGTCATTACCACCGCAGGCATATCGCAAGCCATCACCATGATCGTACAGCTATTAACCGAAGTGGGTGACACGGTAGTGGTTGATGGGCCGGGCTGGTTTTGGCTATCGAGTTGCCTACAGCAACAAGGACTCAATGTTGTCGCTGTCGAGCGCGACCATCAAGGCCCCAACATTGAGCAGATGCAAAAGCTGTTTGAGACATATCACCCTAAGCTGTATTTGACCAACAGCGTACTACACAATCCCACCTCTTATAATCTACATCCTGCTCGGGCGCACCAAGTGCTCAACCTTATCCATAAATACGATGCGTATATTTTTGAGGATGATTTATACGCCGCGTTTGTACCGGACAGTCAAGTCCTGCGTTATGCCAGTCTTGATCAGTTCGAGCGCGTGTTTTATGCGACGGGATTTTCAAAGTCGATGGCATCAGGTTGGCGCGTCGGCCTATTGGTATGCCCCGATAATTTCATTGATGAGGTGCTGCGAATCAAAACCTTGAGTAATATGAATACGCCAGAATTTGGTGAGCGCGTCATTCACCATCTATGGACGCACGGCGAGTACCGTCGGCAGATTAAAAAAGTCCATCAACACTTATATGATGCGCATGAGAGGATGCGTAAAGCATTACCAAAGATTGGACTTGCCTATCCTGAGCATACGCAGGCAGGCATTTTTGTGTGGGTAGATACTCAGCAAGATACCAGCCAGTTGGCACTAGATGCCTATAGCGATGGCTGGCTGGTGGCACCTGGGCAGTTGTTTCATCCAGATGCCAGCGCCTCAACCTATCTGCGCTTGAACGTATCGACGACTAGCGATGCATTTTTAGCATGGTTGGGGAAGTATTTAGACAATTAAATATAAGTCTCTATTTTGTTCAGGTGTTTAAAGTCAGTTTTTTTTGGAATGACTTCTTTTTAAATATGTTCAGAATAGCTTCGCAGGGTATCTATATAGTCTGCCCAATCCTGCATCATCTGTATCCTCGTATCAATCTCATCGAGTCTGTTATAAGCGCCGCCATGAGTATCTTTGATTCTATGGCCCAACTGCAGTTCTGTGACGATATCTGAGTAACGCAGACCAGGCTGTTCCATGAGCAAGGTTTTGGCGGAGGCCCGAAACCCATGCGCGCATTGCACGTCTTTGTAGCCCATGCGGTGGAACACCTGCACCAGCGCGGCCTTACTAATATAAGCATTGTTTGAAGCGCGCGTCGACGCAAAGACATAGTCGTTATGACCGCTGATAGAGTGAATATGTCGTAAACGTGCGATGACTTGGGTGGCCAATGGCACCACTAAATGTGAGACCATATCGTCACGACCTTCACCTTTAGTAGGGGAGAATGCCCATACATTATTGTCCCAGTCGATGTCCTGCCAGCGCATAGAGCGCAAATCGATACTACGGACAAATATATAGGGTAGTAGATTCATGGCCTCAAGGGTGATCTTGCTTGCCCCTTTAAAATTGGCCATATCTTGTAAAAGCGTTGCAAACTGATCGGGCTTGGTAATGGCTGGCAAGTGATTACCTGAGCCAGCTGGTGCCAGCTCGCCACGCGTGTCAATCGCCACATTTCTATCGCATAATCCGCGCGCGACGGCAAAAGAAAATACTTTTTCGGTATACAGTCGTGTGCTTGCACCAACGAAGGTGGCTTGATTGTCATTATTTTGAATGGCCTCACACACACTTAATATCATCTCACTGGTGATATCGTTCATTCTCAAGTCACCAATCTCATGACACATATAGCCAAGACACAAATCCCAAAACTTGAGCGTCGATTCACTAAACGCAGGCTTTTTAGATTTGCTGTGTTGGCGACCTGCTGTTTTGTGCGCGCGCCATGCTTGTGCAATCTCAGCGAAAGTAGCGTTCTTTAGATGGGTATACTTATTGACTTGTTCTTTTTGCTGTATGGCTTTGGGATCAGAGCCGTTTGCGACCATGTTAAGTATGGTTTCCGCTTTATACTTAACCTCGTATAGATTAATGTCCTCGACCTTACCCAGCATCATTCTGGGCCGCTTGCCTGTGATGTGGGGATGAGCGTAGCGTAGGTAGTATTCTTTTTTTCCATTTGGATAGACACGGATACTCAGACCCGCGACACCTGAAACGCTGACCGAGTAGTCTTTATCTCGGTATTCAAGTTTATTAATATCATTTGCATTATCGACAGCCATAAAGGATATCCGTAAGTTTTATAAAAAGGTGGATGATAGCTAGTGATCCTTTATTTCTATTTTTGTGAGGTCACCATATATTAATGGGCACTTGCTACTGGACACCAGTATGGACACTGGTGTTTATTATATCAATCATACAGTCCTTTTAAATAAAAGGTTTTTACCATTAATCATCCCCAAGGTTCACTTGGGGATGATTTTGTCATAAAGAGCCATATTAAGTGAAAAATGGGCTAACTAAGAGAGGTCTTGAGAGAAATAAGTGAATTAAAGCGACTGATAAGCGCTTTTACAGTCAGATAATTGGATTAAATATCGCCTGCACGCTTTATACTTCAATAGATTAAGAGATATTTTTATAAAAATCATGCTCGCGTACGCGCATAGAATTTTTTTATCAGGGTAATGGTAGGGTTCTGTGCAAAAAAGAAGATGTTCAAACACGGTATTGCTTATGACTACTTATAATCAATTGTTTACTTTAGAATTATTTAGTGGAATTATGAGACAGCACGATAATTTATAAACTAACAATTTTTTATAATCGGAGTTAGCTTATGTCAGTTTTTACAGATTTTCGAGCAGTATACTTTCTTTACTGTATAAAAAAATAGTCAGATAGATCGAGGGTTGTACTGAATCGACAATACAAGCCTGTGGGATTCAATACCGATAACTATATCTAGTATAAAGACTATCCTGTTTCTGAAAAACTATGCGAAATCTTATATCTTTTGCAAAAAAGTTAGTCCTGTATATTATCAATCCCCTTTATACTCTCGAAAACTATCAATTTGAGGTGTTAATGCAATTACAGATAAGAAATAAATTTAATAAGTTAAAATATTCATAAGCTCCAAAATTTACATTGTGAGGAAATTTTGAAATTTAAAGAATTAATAAATCTTTCGAGTGACCAAGTAGGACGTATAGACATTGATGAGCTGATCTTAAATTTGCCTAATACACCAGTAGATGTTTTAGAACAGTTTTATCAAGATCATGGACGTAACTTTCAGTTTCAAGAGCAATATGCTGAATTAGATATTTATAATCTAAACTGGGAGATTGTGAATCTCACATTTGAAAACATGTCACATGCTTCAATTTTTCCTTACTTCCAAAAGTGGGTAGATACCTGTTGTAAGAAGTCTCATCGAGTTTCGACAGATTTAAACTGGAAGCTAATTGGTCATACAGATCAAACTGTAGCGCACTGGGAACATAATCATACTTGGAAAAGACCACCTATATTTCTTGAGTTAGATTGTGAATTGCATTTAGTTGAAGGCCATTCAAGGTTCGGCTGTTTAACAGGACTTGTAAGTAATGGGCTGATTTCTCACAATAAGACTCATAAAGTATGGTTAGCAAAGAACGTATATTAAGCCCTATAACAATTAAGCACAAAAAAGCAGACATCTCGATATCTGCTTTTTTTATTTCTAAATTATCCTTTAAACAATGATTAGCCTTGAGGTTTAATCAAGTATTTCTCACCAGTCGCTTGTTTGCCATAAGCGGCGATTGATTTTAATTGCAGTGCTTCTTCTAGCGTGACTTCATGAGTATAGCTGCTCGCAAAGGTAGTGGTGATTTCTTCTGCCACGCGCTTACGCATTGCTTTCACCGTTTCACTGCCCAGCTTGCCAAGTGCATTAAATAATAAAAATCCATTCACACCCCACGCAAAACCAAAGTTACGGTTTAAGGTGATCGGGCCGCGGTCTAAGGCACCATAAATATAGGCTTGTTTAAAGGCGTCTGAACCATAGACGCTGTATTCTTCTACATCGTGAGTAATTGCGGCTTCCATACAGTTTAGAATATCGCTAGACAGCTTGCCGCCACCAATAGGGTCGAATGAAATCGTTGCGCCTGTTTCGATAATCGCTGCGGTTAAGTCCTTGGTAAACGTCTCACTGCTTGAATTGACCACGTATTTTGCGCCCATATCGCGCAGTAGCTTTTCTTGTGATTCTTTACGTACGATATTGATCAGATCAATGCCATCAGCCATACAAATTCGGTTGAGCATTTGCCCGAGGCTAGACGCCGCTGCCGCATGAACAATAGCTTTGTGACCTTCAGCGCGCATGGTTTCGACCATTGCCAGTGAGGTAAGCGGATTGACAAAAGACGATGCCGCCTCGGTGGCTGTGGTGCCATCTTTCATCTCTATACAGCTTCTCACATTCACACAGTGATATTGACGGTACGTACCGCCGCCAATCACAGCGACCATTTTTCCCATGAGTGCTTGCGCGGCTTCTGATGAGCCTGCTGCAACGACGGTACCTGCGCCTTCATTACCGACAGGCGTGTCTTTATTTACCCGCGTTTTGAGTGCTGGCATGACTTTCTCAGGCACATCAGCAGTAATTACAGGGCTGTCATCGGTGCCTGACTGGGTGGCAGTTGACATGTCAGCGGCGCTGAACATCACCCCAAAGTCAGAGGGGTTCAATGGCATGGCTTCCATGCGCACGACAATTTCATCAGGACCGGGCTGCGGCATGTCGATGTCTTTTAAAGACAGGGTTAATTTGTTGTCATCACTGATGGTGGATACCAGTTGTTTGTTTTTATCGGTCATAATGTTTTCTCCTATGAATGATGCGCGGCATCACTCACTATTGTTATCGTATGGGTGTTATTTTATGCTAAAAGCCATTATTTAGGCTGTGCTGCCTGTATTTGAGCTTTTATATGTGTCATAAACTCAGGCATATTAGCGACGCGATCAGCCTCTATTTTTTGGGCAATGTCAGATTGAGTCATGGTCTTGTTCCATTCTTTCATACCGGGTATCTCGGCTAGCACGTCCCAGTCAAGTTGGGTTGAGGCGCAGCCAATGACGACGACGTTTACATAGTGCATATAGATGTCAGCCATCGTAAGCGCTTTACCTGCAATCCAAGGTGAAAACTGGCACAACTGGTTTAAGGCAGGAATCCCGCGGGCGAGCACTTGACGTACTTCTTGTTTGAGAGTGTCAGGAGCTTGTGTACCTGAAAACACATAAGGAATGAGGCGGCGGCTCGGTAATTCAAAATACAGCTCTGCTATTTTCATAATTTGACGTACGATTGCGCGCTCAGTAGCAGATTCAGGATATAACGGGATGTCAGGGTAAGCCTCTTCGATAAAATCACAAATGACACTCGACTCTGATAGCGTCACGCCTTCATCTGTTGTGATAGCGGGCACTTTACCCACAGGACTAACGGCCAACAACTTGTCGTTGTCAGTGAATATAAGATGTTCTTGAAAAGGTATTTCTTTGTATAACAGCGCATGTTTGACGATGTTGTAATAGTTGCTTGTGGGAAAACCATGCAAAGTAATCATAAATTATTATTCCATTATGGATGTGAGTATTGTTTTTAGTTGTCATGTTCAAGCTGCACCTATTATTACTGTTTTTAATGAGGTGATATATAGGGCAAAACGCGAATCACTATTGCCTTTAAGACAATAATAAGGTCAAATTACGTAATAATTGATACAGATATGTTGGAAAATTGACTGTTTATTGAATGGAGATAGGTTTTGGATCAGCTACGGGCGATACGATATTTTAGTAAAGTGGTCGAGACAGGCAGTTTTAGCAAAGCGGCGAAGGTATTTGGTGTGCCGCCATCCTCATTATCAAGACGAGTTTCTGATTTAGAAAAGAGTTTGGGCGCGACACTACTAAAGCGTTCCACTCGAATCGTGAAGCTGACGGAGGTAGGGCAGGTTTATTATAATGATATGCAGCACATATTGAACCAGCTAGAGCAAAGCAAAGAAACGGTACGCAGTTATCAAACCACACCGATCGGACGTCTACGCATAAGCTCGATGGTGGGTTTTGGTGAAAAAATACTACTGCCGTTACTGGATGAGTTTAGTGTGTTGTATCCGCAAATCGTGCTCGATGTCAGTTTGAGTGATGAGCTGTCAACACTGGGACGTGATGATGTCGATATTGCGATTCGTGGTGGCTACGCACCGAACGAGCGGGTGCTTGCAATAAGGCTCATGGATAATGAATTTATTCCAGTGGCGTCCCTCAGCTATTTGGAAAAATATGGCGTACCTGACCATGTCATGACGTTAAAGGAACATCGGGGACTTTATTTTAAAGCGCCATCAGGGCGAACCCCTTGGTTATGTTATGTGGATGAGCAATGGCATGATGTCTCAGGGTCCGTGGTCGCGATCTCAAACAACGGGCCGTGGTTAGCACAAAGAGCCTGTGCGGGCGACGGTATTTTAATGTCTACGCGCTGGGCATTGGCATCCTACCTTGAGTCTGGTGCGCTGCAAGAACTGACGTTTGAGCATGAGCTGGCAGTCACTCAGCATGCGGACATGGCGATTTATTTACTATATCAAAAACAGCGATATTTGGTACCCAAGGTAAAGGCGGCGGTCGATTTTTTGGTAGAAAGGATAAAAGTTGGTGGTGAGGTCTAGGGAATAAAGCAATACCATAGACCTCTCTTCTAAAACTATTATTCGGTTTTTTTAGAGGGTTGATAACGCTGGTAGTGTCTTTGGATCTCTATATACTCAGCAATACGCTTCGCATCATGCCACACACCCCAAATAAAGCTAGAGCCTTTGCCCGACAAGTACGGCAACCCGACAAAATAAATACCCGGCTCGCTAGTGACACCCTTGTTATGTATTGGTGCGCCATTGTCTGCAAAAATATCAAAATCGAGCCAGTGGTAATCATAGCCAAAGCCAGATGCCCAGATAATACTGGTGATATTATCTTTGTCAAAATCGAGCGCGTCGATGGGCATGGTCATACACTCAGGTATATCCATAAACACCTTGGCCTCAGGCTCCTCAGGCAAATCTAGACCATTATTTTCAATGTATCTGTCCATTTCTTCAAGATTGTCTAAATAGCTTTGTTCGGCACTGACGATGTTATCAACCAAATCATCGTTAAACGATACGGTATTGTTAGTAAATGCCTTGGTCATGCCAACTAGAGTGATACCCTCATGACCCATCTTTCTAAAATCAACGCTTTGTCCGCCATTCATACCGCTCACTGCAAAACCCTTAATTGGTCGTTGCGGCGGCGTGGTCTCATGCCATGTGCCCAAAACACCCAGCCACCACACGTTGTCTCTGTCTCTGTATTTGCGCGGCGGACGCTCATGCGGGCCAACGGATAAGTATACCTTTTTACCTGCACTATTTAGCTCTGAGGCAATTTGCACTCCTGATGAGCCAGCACCGACGATCAGTACCGCACCCTCAGGCAGCTGCTCGGGATTTTTATAGTGATCCGAGTGTATTTGATACAGGCTGGTGTCTTGTGGGGCAATTTTAGGAATAAGTGGCTTTTGAAACGGTCCTGTGGCGACTACGACATTATTGGCAAAAAGCGTGCCTTGACTGGTGGTGACGCTAAAGCCTTTTTTGTTCTTATTTTTGACAATGTTTTGTACTTCTACGCCCGTCTCAATCGGTGCGTCAATCATCTTGGCATAGTTTTCAAAATACTCAGCGACTTCGCCGTGCGGCACAAAACTGTCTGGATCATGAGGGAAGTCCATATTTGGAAATTTATCATGCCAGCAGGGACCGTTGGCGACTAATGAATCCCATCGACGCGTGCGCCACGCCTCGGCAATTCTATTTTTTTCTAAGACGACATGCTCAATACCGAGATGGCCCAAATGCTCACTCATCGCAATACCTGCCTGACCTGAACCCACAACCAGTGTGTCTACACTTTTATTATCGATTGACATATGACCATTCTCTCTGCATAAAAATTAATATTTTGAATCATTACTTTTTGAAGATATGACTCTCTATAAAGGTCACATCCACCCAAATCATATTAATTTTTCTGTATTTAAAATGACAATCGTATGTCCTGAATAGCTACCTCAAAAAAACCGAATCACTCTGATATGGCTTAGCCTAACCACTGGAAAGGAAATCTTAATTTGCCTTGAATTTGATTTGCGACATACTGTTTGTAAGGCGATAGCACATCCTTTAACCATTACATACTGTCCATCTTCTTGAAGAATTGAGACTGATAAGAGATCAACCATGACATCTATGAAACATACCCGTATTCGAACCTTTAATACCCAAGAAACTTACCCTGAGCAAAATATCGATAACGACTTGTGCCAAGCAGTCGTCGCAAAAGGCAGTATTGTGTTTTTGCGTGGGCAAATCGGCCAAGACCTAGATACGAGTGAGAGCGTGTGTGTGGGTGATGTCAAAGGCCAAACCGAGCAAGCGATGCACAACATCAGTATGCTGCTAAAAGAGACAGGTGGTGAGCTGACTGACATCTGCAAAATCACCATCTATATCATAGACCCCAGATACCGCGAAGACGTCTACCGGGTGGTTGGGCGCTGGCTAAAGGGTGTACATCCTGTCTCTACGGGCATTGTAGTCTCTGCGCTAGCACGTCCTGAATGGCTGGTTGAGATCGATGCGACCGCTGTAATTTAAAACCATAATTATACTAAGGATATATAATGACATTTTCTATTATTGCGCGATGTGAAAAAACAGGGCAGTTGGGTGCAGCGATCAGCTCCTCATCACCCGCCGTGGCCTCTCGCTGTATTCGTGCCAAGGCAGGCGTTGGCGTAGTTGCTAGTCAAAACATCACTGACCCTAACTTGTCGCAAATACTGATTGAAATGATGCAATACAACCTAACCCCGATCGATGCCGGTCATGAGCTGATTAAGAGCACTGAGTTTATTCAGTATCGGCAGCTGATGGCACTTAGCGCGACCGATGCACCTTTTGTATTTAGCGGTGAGCATACCTTGGGGACGTTTGCGACTGCGCAAGGTAAACGTGCTGCCTGTGCTGGTAATATGCTGTCTAGCACAGCTGTTCCTGAAAAGATGCTCATGACTTTTGAGCAAAGCGAAGGCTCTCTTGCCAGCAGATTGCTTGAAAGCTTAGTATCGGGTTATCACGCGGGCGGTGAAGAAGGGGAGGTGCATTCGGCAGGCTTGCTGGTAGTAGACAAGGCCACATGGCCGATTGTCGATCTACGAGTGGATTGGTCAGACACGCCCATAGAGGACTTACAGCAATTGTGGGGCATCTATGAGCCGCAATTAGATGACTATATTGTGCGAGCCTTGAACCCCACTATTTCACCGAGCTATGGCGTGCCTGGAGACTTATAAACCGCTATTTAATAAAAGGGATCTATCGTGTTAAGTCGAATTACGTTACGTCAGATGGAATATTTTGTCACTACCGCAGAAAGCGGCAGTATCATCATTGCGTCTGAAAAAATACATATCTCCTCGCCGTCAATATCGGCCGCGATTGCACATATGGAAGAAGAGCTTCATGTCCAGCTGTTCATTCGCCAGCATGCTAAAGGTTTATTGTTGACCGAGATCGGCGAGCAGGTCAAAGATGCCTGTAAAGTGATTTTGGCACAATCCTCTGATCTGTATTCAATGTCGGCTGACTTCACAGGCATTATGCGCGGCAAGATCAAAGTCGGCTGTTTTTCAGCCTTTGCGCCTTTTGTTTACGCTGAAATCATACATGGATTTGCAAATTTGTATAAGCAGGTAGATGTAGAAGCGGTGATTGACGATCATCACAATTTAACGCAAGAGCTTACAAAAAACACTTTAGATCTGGCTTTACTGTACGACTTACATATCGATGAGAACATCATCAATTTTACACCGCTGGCTGACTTACCGCCGTACGTTTTATTGTCTGAGACGCACCTGCTGGCCAAGCACAAGGCGGTGACGTTAGAAGAGCTGGCCGAATATCCAATGATCCTGCTCGATATGCCCTACAGTAATGACTACTTCCTATCTTTGTTTCGCAAAAACAACCTCAAGCCCAACATTATCGACACCTGTAAATATGTCGATGTGATTCGCTCGATGGTGGGTAACAACATTGGCTACACCATCTTAAATGTTCGCCCAAAGAGCAACTTATCTAACGATGGTAAAAGGTTGGTCATGGTTAGAATATCTGGTGATATGAGGCCTATGAAAATCGGCATCGCCACGCCCAAAAACGCCACCCTGACCAATGTCCAACAGGCCTTTTCAAGTCGCTGCCAAGCTTTTATTTCCAACCAATACATACCTGGCATGAGTGTCTCATATTTCTCCGAAGCACATATCAAAAACCAAAAAGAATAAGGAAGGCAAATGCAACATCACTCAGAATGCCTAGCCGTATTAGAACAACTCATTGCTTTTGATACCACCTCTTATAAGAGTAATTTACCACTGATTGACTACGTCAAACACTATTTAGATCATAAGAATATCGACATCACTATCAATTATAACGACGCGCAGAACAAAGCCAATCTATTCATTAGCACAGGCCCTAAAGACAGCGCTGGCGTGTTGTTGTCAGGCCATACCGATGTGGTACCTGTTGATGGTCAAGACTGGGACACTAACCCTTTTGAGGCCGTCATAAAAAACAACAATGTTTATGGTCGTGGCAGCGCCGATATGAAAGGGTTTATTGCCTGCGCGCTAGTCATAATGAAAAGGGCCGCGGACATGCCCTTAACTTATCCGCTGCATCTGTGCCTATCCTATGACGAAGAGATCGGCTGCGTGGGTGTCAGGCACATCCTAACGCAACTGAGCAGCTTAATTGTCCCGCCTAGAGTGGTGATTATAGGGGAGCCGACCTTGATGGATGTGGCTACCAGTCATAAAGGCAAGGCCGTGTTTCAAGTACAGTTTTATGGCACAGAAGGACACTCTGCTCTTGCGCCCAATTATGCCAACGCCATTCACGCGGCAAGTAGCTTTGTCCAAAGCTTGATTGACAGTCAGCAGGTGGTTGCCAAAGAAGGGCATCTAGATACGGGGTATGACATTCCGTACTCCACCATTCATGTGGGTAAGATTAACGGCGGAACAGCGTTAAATGTCGTGCCCAATCTGTGTCAGTTAGACTATGAAATCCGCAATGTCGCAGAAGACAGTATTGCCGCGATTCAAACACAGATCTTAAAGGATTTTGCGGCAAAAGATGCCATCTATCGTTATGAGCTGCAAGACATCAATCAGTATCCTGGGCTAATGACCAACCAAGCGCAGCCAGAATTAAAAAGTATCCAGGCGTTATTGCCACAGTCCAACATCACCAAACTCTCTTTTGGTACAGAGGCAGGCTTGTTCCAACAATGTTTTGACTCTCCTATTTTGGTTTGTGGCCCAGGCTCTATCGAGGTTGCTCACAAACCCAATGAATACATTGCTATTAGTCAATTAAACGCTTGCAGTCACTTTTTAGACAAGCTTGTTGCGACGTTGTTATAGCTTCACTCCTTAACGAATTTTAGAGGACAGATCATGCAATTTGATTGGGCATATACTTTTAGCTTGCTAAAAGACACAAACTTCTGGCAAGCCACCTTAACTGTGATTGAACTTAGTGTATTGGTATGGATTTTGGGTATCGTCCTAGGTTTTGTGATGGCACTGGGCAAAAAATCTAAACTCAAACCTGTCTCGTTATTAAGCCGCGCTTATATCTGGTTATTTCGCAGTATTCCTTTGTTGGTACTTTTGATCTTCATTTACAGTATGCCGCAGGTGTTTCCACAAACCAGCGTGATCTTATCTTCGTCGTTCATGTCTGGTCTAATTGCCTTAACGTTATGTGAAACCGCCTATATTGCTGAGATTCATCGCGGTGGTCTCAACTCAGTCCATCAAGCTCAGATAGAAGCGGGTAAGGCGTTAGGTATCAAGCCGATGGGCATTCAGCGACTGATTGTGGTGCCACAGGCGCTAAGAATCGCCTTACCTACATTGAGCAACGAGTTTGTCGTTATCGTTAAACTCACCTCACTGGTATCAGTTATTTCTCTGACAGAAATCCTACTGGTTGGACAGCGTTTGTATGCACAGAACTTCTTGGTGCTTGAAACCATGTTGGCGGTCGCGTTTTACTACATCTTGATTGTCACTGTTTTTGGCTTCTTGATTCAACGCTTTGAAAAGTTTATCGATATTACGCAAAAGAAGCCTGGTATTTTGAAAGAAGGTGAGTTGGTTGGTAATATCAGTAGCAATAAATCATTGAATAATTACAAAGAAATAAACCAAGAGCGAAAAGGCGATTATGCACTGGAAGCCATTAATATTCACAAATCTTATGGCGAGCACCATGTACTAAAGGGTATTGATCTTAACGTAAAATGGGGCGAGGTGGTGTCTATTATTGGCCCATCAGGCTCAGGGAAAACTACTTTTATTCGTACGTTAAATAGCTTGGAGACACTTAATAAAGGCACGGTTAATTTGATGGGTAATCCTTTTCTAAAAGATACTGTTCTTACCGATAAATCTAAGCCCTTTAAAGAGCAAATTATAAATATCGGCATGGTGTTTCAGAATTTTAATTTGTTCCCGCATAAGACTGTTTTAGAAAATATCATGCTGGCACCTCAGTACCATAAGGTATATGACAAAGGCATCAATCAGCTGACCGCAATTGCGATGCTCGACAAAGTCGGTATGAAGTCCCATGCAAAAAAATACCCGCATCAGCTCTCAGGTGGGCAACAGCAGCGGGTAGCGATTGCCAGAGCCCTCGCGATGGAACCTTCTATTATCTTGTTTGATGAACCAACGTCTGCCTTAGATCCTGAGCTGGTCAGTGAAGTATTAAAAGTAATGGAACAGCTTGCCAAAGAAGGCTTGACCATGATTATTGTCACGCACGAAATGAGCTTTGCATTCGATATTTCCGACCGTGTCATCTTTATGGAAGGTGGTCATATTGTTGAGCAAGGATCACCTGAGGCGCTTAGAAACAGTACCAACGAGCGCTTTAATCAGTTTGTACAAAATATCAATTAAAAGTAAGAACTCGTTTTCATAGATCAGTTTTTATATCAATCAGAGTCGCCAAAAAACCCCTTAATCCATAGATATAAGGGCTTTTTCTTTAGTATTGCATTTTTTATATCAGACAAGTATGGATAGGCTGGACAAACAAAGTTTTTACTAAAAAAATTATTCAATAAAATCAGGTTCTTGTATCAGCAGTAACCTTTTAATCTCTTCTAAATGTGCTTCGCTAAAGTCCTCTATAGACTCCCAGTCTTGAGCCGTCTTTTCTGCGATGTCGTCAGGAATGAGGCGCAATGGCTGATTGGTCGCATAGGCGGTTGTGAGCACTTGGCAGGCGCGCTCAATGGTGTACATGTCATCAAATGCCACACCGATACTGTGCGAGCCGATAAGTACCCCGTGATTGCCCATCATCAGACGACTATGCTCGCCTAATAAGCTGGCGAGTCGTTTGCCTTCCGCATTGCTATCAGCCATACCTTGATAGCAATCATCGTAGCTCACACGATTAAAATAGCGCGCCGTGTTTTGATCAATCGGTTTAATGGTCGGATCTTTTAACGTTGAGATGGTAGTCGTATAAATCGGATGCAAATGCAGCACGCATTTGATATCTGGTCTTAATAGATGGATTTGACTGTGTATGGCCCACGCGGTTGGGTCAATTTTTGCCAATAACTCATTATCAGGATTATTGGTATCTAACAAGATTAAATCACTCGCTTTAATGGTTGAAAAGTGCTGCCATTTTGGATTGATCAGAAATTGACTACCATCTTCAGATACCGACGCACTGAAATGGTTGGCAACCGCCTCATGCATATTCAGGCGTGCAAACCAACGAAAACAAGCGGAAAGATCAATGCGTGCCTGCGCTTCACTTTTGAGATTATTACTCTTAGATTCACTCATAAATCACCTCTGTATGTAAAATTATTACTATACAGAGTGCATTGAAAACAAAGCGATTTTTTTAAATAGGATTTGCAGTAGTAGTGGGTAGGTTTTTCAAAATTGCTTTTAATAGGTCGTCTTTAGTATAACTGAGTTAAGCGATAAAGATGTTACCAACACATTTAATACGGTTGTTTAAATTCATTAACCCACTAGGAATGACTACGATGAAGCCATTAAAAATGATATTACTTTCTACCGCTGCAGGCTTAGTATTAAATGCCTGTTCGAGTGAAGCACCTACCAGTAGTCAAGAAAGCAGCACCACTGCTACTGAGAGTGCAGGTGCTGATAAACGAGTACTAACCATAGGCTCTGATATGACCTTTCCGCCTTATGAGTATTTGGATGAGCAGGGCAATCCGGGCGGGGTAGATGTGGAGATTATGGCCAAAGTAGCGGAGCTTAATGGTGATATCACACCCAAATGGGAAGATACCAGATGGGCAAACCTCATTCCTGGGCTGAAAGGGGACAAGTTTGATGTGCTGTATTCATCAATGTACATCACTAAAGATCGCTTAGCGCAGATTGATATGATTCCTTATTACAAGACCGACATCTCATTGCTGGTGCGTGGTGACTCAGACCTTGCACCTCAAGGGGCAGATGACTTATGTGGTCAAAAGGTTGGTGCGATGAAAGGGACAGAATTTGTCAATCAATTAGGAAAAATATCCGCCAAATGTGTTGAACAAAACCAAGGCGCTATCGAAATTCGTGAATACGAAACCTCACCGCAAACCTCTCAAGCATTACTCTCTAGAGCTGTAGATATTCAATATGATGATGCCGCCGTCATGAAAGCCGCGGAAATGAAACTTGGCAATCGCGTCAAAATCACTTCAACACAAGAGTTATATCCCATTGTCGGCGGGATTGGCGTGAAAAAAGGTGATACTGAAACTTATCAAATCATCTCGGACGGTATAGAAAAAATGAAACAGTCTGGTGATCTAGAAAAAATACTGAGCGTCTACGGTCTAACCGTTCCAAGCCAAGCAGATATCGATCAAATAATGAATTAATCGGATAAGCAGCATAAGTAAAAAAGGAAGGAGTATTAAATGTTAACCAATGAACAAATTAAGCAGTATCACGATAGAGGTTATTTAGTAGTAGAAAACGCTATTGACTCTACTGATCTCACAGACCTTCTTAATCAAATAAATTTTTGGATAGATGAGAGTAAGGTACATACCGAAGCTTGGGGATCAACATTAGATGGTAGAGCAAGGTTTGATATTGATCCAAAAGATCACAGTGCCAAAAACCCCTCTCTACGCCGTGTTACATCACCGACAGAAATATCTGAGTCCTTTGCCAATATGGCATTTAAATCCAATATGTCAGAAATGGCAAGTGACTTGATAGGTGGTAATGGCACATGCTTTCACCATAGTAAAATCAATGCCAAGTTGTCCAATACGTCGACTACCGTCAAATGGCACCAAGACTTTCCATTTACGCCGCACACTAATGATGACATGCTCACCGCATTATTGATGATTGGTGAGGTTACGATGGAAAACGGACCGCTACTGGTGGTGCCCGGTAGTCATAAAGAAGATCTGTTTTCCCATTGGGAAAATGGGAAATTTGTCGGTAAAGTGAGTGATGACATAGAAGCGAAAAAATGCCAACAGTTTGTACCCTGTATCGGTAAGCCAGGTTCTATATGCTTTATGCATAGTAGGTTGCTGCATTCATCAGGGCCGAACAAAAGCGACTTGCCCAGATACTTATTCATCTCCGTATACAAGGCAGAAGATGCACATGCGCTATCACCAAACCCGCTACCAAGTAAGCATGAAGGCGCTTTGGTAAAAGGCGCGATAAGTGGTAATGTTAGATTGACTCCCAACCTTGTACAGCTGCCAGAAATACCTAAGGGTGCATCGTTTTTCACTCAGCAAGAAATGGCAACGATGGGTTAGTCTGATTTTAGATTACACAATAAAAACCAGTTGGATTACCGTATAAATAAGAGACTATAGGCTAGGCCTTATAGAGAGCATAACTTCTAGGGCTTAGCCTCTTATCGAATAGCTTTGATTGTTTAATTTCTCTAGTCCAAATGCTAGGTACTAGTTTGTTATTCCATTGCACATTACCGTTAAAAAAACGTCTTAACTATCATTAAACGCTTCCATAATGATGTTTGCACATTGTTCAGGCGCTTCCATTGGTAGCAGATGCCCATTATCCGACAGCTCAATGATTCGTTCGTTAGGTACAAGGTTTTGCCAAACTTTACGAACTTTATCGCTAATAAACATAGAAGGTTTACCAACGATAATAGTGTAAGGCAAACCAATAGTATTAAGGTCTTTTAAAGCGCCATTGACAAAGGGGGTATCGAAGTAGCTTGCCAACTCTTGCTCAGGGGTAAACAGCAAGTTGTATTGTCCTTGCTCATTTTGGATGAGACTATTTTTTGCAAAGACATAGAGATTGCTGTCATCAATACGCTTAAAGGCACGATGTGCCCGTAGATAGTTATAGTACGATTCAACGCTTTCCCACTGTGCTTGCTTGGCTTGTGTGCTTTTAAAAGGTTCTTGAGTTATCTTTAAATCATCAGGTGCTGAGTTCATGATGAGCATCTGCGATTTGGTAAAAGTAACGGGCTCTATTAAGTATAACTGTGAAAATAGCTCTGGACGCTTAGCAGCTGCAATAGCAGTAGCAGTGGCGCCTTGAGAATGGCCAATACCTACGACAGGGTTATCCTGTGTCTTCTCTAAAAAATCAATCAATATATCAGCATCTTGCTCGCGAGTGAGCTTCTTGAGGGATGGTAGATCGTACCAATAACCACGCATAGCAAGACTGTTGATAGTAAATTGCTCACTGAGCTTGGTTAATAGCGGCAGATAGACACCAGTAGTAAAACCATTACCGCCATAAAAATGTGCAGGAGATAACGGGGCGTTTTCATTATTATTAACCAAAGCAGATAAGTCATAATAGCGGGCTTTTTTATCATCTAGAGTCATTGCCCGTTCGAATGCTTGCATAGTATTGCCCCTATTATTCGTTAACTATCAAAATTTTCATCAATTATCAAAAGCATATTAAATAAAAATCTATCATTATGCTCATGGCTGCATATCAAATATCAAACAGGTTGTGATGGCATGGGCATATAGTTTGCCATCAGGGCCAACGATACGACCTTCAGCCGTTGCGGTTTGTCTCCCGACATGGATAATATTAGCCTCAGCACGTACTAGCGGAATGGCTTTGGTCAAAGCTCGAATCATATTTACTTTAATCTCGAGCGTGGTATAGCCTTTGCCGGCGGGCAAGGTAGAATGAATAGCGCAGCCGACAGCAGAGTCAAGAATGGTACAAAACCAACCGCCATGTACGCTACCTAATGGATTGTAATGTTGCTGACTGGGTCGACCTTGAAAGATGGCTTTACCGCCTTGTATGTGGATAGGAATAAAATCGAGCGTTTCACCAATCGGTGGTGAGGGCAACTCTCCTGCAAACATAGCATCAAAAAATGATTGACCACTCATGCTGGCTAGTTGATTAGGCGAGGTTATCCCTACAGAGCCTAATGTGGCGCGTATACGCGAATCATCAACTTGCCAATTAGCCAGCGTATTATTAACATCTGTTTTTGTAACATCCATTTTACAATCCTTGTGTATGGGTTGTTTATACATTCTATTTGGTGGGCGCAGCTTATAAAGGCCGAGCAGATTTTTTGGAAGAGAATTAGTATAAGATAATATAGTTACTACTAAAAAGATAGTAACTCTTAAAAAGATAGTTACTATGTATATTTATTATCGTACTTTCATTATTTCTAATAGAAGTGCTGGCAGGTAGCATAAAATTTTAGGCTATCTATGCCAATATGCATGCATGAGGATGGTAGCTGTTGGTGAGTATGTATCGCTAAAAGAATTCTTTAAAGCAACAAAACGTGTGGATGATTTAAAGGCGAGTTAAGCAAGATTTTTTTTGCTGGATAACACGAACACAGGCAGTAGCTTATGAAAAAGAGTTGATTGTGCAAAATAAGGGTTGAAAAAGCATCAAGAAATATTAACTCTTAAAATCTATATAAAACGCTTATTTAAACTTTTTCTGGATGGCACGTTTACCAATCTCAACACCAGTCACTTTGTCAATGACGACAGGTTGAATCTCTTCACTTGTCTCAGAATCTACAAAAATAGCCCTCTGATCGTATTCTGAACAAGGCCTATGAGTAAGACCCCATTCCCTTAACATGAATAGTATCGGTAGTATATCTTGACCTGCATCCGTTAGTAGATACTCTTCGCGCGGTGGCTGTTTTGAGTAGCGGTGTTTTGTCAATACACCTTCTTCGACTAGAGTGATTAAACGTTTGGTCAATACTGAAGGTGCAATGCCTAGACTGTTATGAAATTCATCAAATCGTGTCAGTCCCATATGAGCATCGCGTAAGATCAGCAAGCACCAAGGATCGCCAAATATTGAAAGGTTGTGAGCGATAGGGCAAGCAATAAGGCTGGGGCGATCTAAAGACACTTTAGCCATAAATATCAACATTAATTTTTGATTTATAAATATTATACCTTAAACGGTCGTAACTTTAGAGACCGTCTTTCAGTCGAGAGTATCGCCGTTTTTTTAGTGAGTCACCATTAAAAGACATCAAAATATTGCGCGAAACTGAATAGGGTTAGAAGGCGAAAATGCCTTCACAAATTATTTTTTTAGGAAAATTTTTGATGCTTTGCTACCTAAATAAATATTATTTGAGCTTCAAAGCATCAATAACGGCTCGTAGCGCAGGTGACACATTGTGATGCGGATAATATAAATGAAAGCCGCTAAAGGTATGACTGAACTCTCTCAATATATGAATAAGCTTGCCGTTTTTTAGCTCATCTTTAATCATATCGATAGGGACATAACCTATACCCAGTCCTCGTTTTGCAGCATCAATCACTGAATAATCAGTCGAGAACACCCATTGTCCTTGCGTCTTTAATTTATATGGTTGACCATCAATCATAAAATCCCAGTGATACATACCGCCACCCATGAATCGATAGCCCAAGCAGTTGTGTTCGTTCAACTCTACAGGTGTTTTGGGAAAGCCAAACTCATGGAAGTAGTCTGGCGAACCAACCACAGCAATCTCCTCATCGTAGTCGATACGCACCGATATCATACCTTCAGTAACCAAACTACCAAAGCGAACCCCTGCATCAAATTGTGTGCTGATAATATCTGACAAAGCAGTATCGCTGATCAACTCGAGTTCAATATCAGGATATAGCTGTTTGAATTTGGCTAGCTTTGGTAATAGCACTTTATCAATAGCATACTGACCAGCACTAATGCGTACCAACCCCGCAGGCGTTTCGCGCAAATGCTTGAGTCCATCTAACTTCTCATCTAATAAACTAAAACTCTGCTCAGCGGTCACAAACAATGCTTTGCCTGCATGTGTTAAAGACAAGCTACGTGTGGTTCTCGTGAATAACTGTAGACCTAAGCGCTGCTCTAATAACTTAATAGAGCGGCTCAGGGCGGATTGTGATATCCCAAGTTTGACAGCAGCTTTAGTAAAACTACTCTCTTGAGCAACCAATAAGAAAGCATGCAGCTCATTATAATTCTCTTGTTGTCGCATATTCATAACCTGAGTGAATAAATAAAAGTTAAAAAATGGGTATTATCACTAGAATCGTAGAAGTATAAGATTATCTCATGACTTTAGAGAATATATTATAAACAATCTTGTCTTGTTTATAACACGGCTATTTCTACTCACACGTTATGAATAATCATCAGATAAGTGATGATTTACTATCAAAAAGGACGACCAATGGCCTTACCATCAATGATCAAAAAGCTTAGCTTGGGAATACTGGTTAGCTCAACTATCCTTGGGGCGAATCATATGGCACAAGCAGCCACATCTACCGTCCCACTTGTACAAAAATGGGATAAAACTTTTGCTAAAAGTGACAGCGTCACACATCAAAAAGTAACATTCAAAAACCGTTATGGCATCACGCTTGCCGCAGATCTTTATATACCAAAAGCTTATAACGGCAAAAAGCTAGCAGCATTGGCTGTTGGCGGGCCTTTTGGCGCTGTGAAAGAACAATCATCAGGCTTATATGCGCAAAAGATGGCAGAACAGGGCTTTGTTGCTATTGCTTTTGATCCTTCGTATACGGGTGAAAGCAGCGGTACGCCTAGAAATGTAGCATCACCAGATATCAATACGGAAGACTTTAGTGCAGCGATAGATTACTTAGGGCTGCGTCCTGAGGTCGATAGAAATCGTATTGGCGCTATTGGTATCTGTGGTTGGGGCGGTATGGGTTTGAATGCCGCTGCGATGGATACGCGAATCAAAGCAGTCGCCACGACCAGTATGTACGATATGAGTCGTGCGATGGGACATGGGGTAGGTGACGGTGATGATCGCTATGATGCGGGCGATCGTCAAGCAGTATTGAAACATCTCAATCAACAACGCTGGGTAGGCGCAGAGAAAGGACAACCTGCGACAGCCAATCATGACCTCTATGTAGACGATAACGGCAAAGTGACCACAGCAGATCGTATTTTGCCCGAAACTTTAGATAGCAATCCAAACCCTGTACAAAAAGAGTTTTTCGATTACTACCGGACGGATCGGGGGTTTCATAAAAATGCGGTGAACTCAAATGGCGCATGGACGGCGACGATGCCTTTATCATTTATGAATATGCCACTGCTAAGCTATATTGACGAGATATCTCCGCGTCCTATCTTAATCATTGCTGGCGAGGATGCCCATTCACTTTATTTTAGTAAAGATGCTTATCAAAAAGCCAAACAACCAAAAGAACTGGTCATTTTACCAAATACGAACCATGTCGATTTATACGACCGCATGGACAAAATCCCTTTTGATAAATTAACAGAATTTTTTAATAGAAACTTGAAATAAAAAAATAGGGTAGTGAGTTACAAAAATAACCGGCTACGTGATGGCCGGTTTTTCGTTTAGCTTAAACCCATTTTTTAATAGATTCTCAATACAATAACGAGAGTGTGTATGTTGAACACCAAAGAAAAAGAAAAAAATGTAGAACAGCCCGCCTATTGGAGTGGGGTTTTTGCCATGACACTGTGCGTTTTTGCATTAATTGCATCAGAGTTTATGCCTGTGAGTCTACTCACGCCGATTGCAGTAGATCTCAGCATCAGTGAGGGGATGGTAGGTCAAGGCATTGCTATTTCAGGTGCTTTTGCGGTTATCACAAGTTTGACGATTTCTCGTGTAGCAGGCAATATGGATCGTAAAACACTATTGTTGCTTTTAACCGCCATTATGGCCATGTCAGGCGTCATTGTTGCACTGGCGCAAAACTATATGGTTTACATGATTGGCCGCGCTTTGCTTGGGGTGGTCATAGGCGGGTTTTGGTCAATGTCGGTAGCTATGGCCATGAGATTAGTGCCACCCTCAGATGTACCGCGCGCCATGGCTATTTTTAACAGTGGCAATGCATTAGCAATGGTCATTGCAGCACCTTTAGGCAGTTATCTTGGCTCTATTATTGGTTGGCGCGGTGCTTTTTTCTGTCTCGTTCCTGTTGCCATTGTAACCTTTATTTGGCAATGGATTAGTTTACCTTCCATGCAGATTGCCACAGATCAAACAGATAAACATCCCACTATTTTAGGGTTGCTCCGTAATCCTATCGTCATGATTGGTATGTTGGCAGTCAGTTTGTTTTTTATGGGTCAATTCTCACTTTATACTTACGTTAGACCTTTTCTAGAAACCATTACCCAAGTTGATATTTCCACCTTGTCGCTTATTTTGCTTGGCATTGGCGTGATGGGGTTTATTGGTACGTGTATTATCAATATATTTTTGGATCGTCGTTTTTATGCGACGCTAATTATGAGTCCTATTTTAATGGCAGTTATTGCATTGACTCTGATATTTTTTGGTACATCGACCATAGTTGTGGCCATATTACTTGGAATTTGGGGTCTTTTAGGGACAGGGCTACCTGTTGGTTGGTGGCGCTGGCTTGCTCAGACGTTGCCAGAAGATGCTGAAGCAGGTGGCGGCTTAATGGTCGCTGTGGTTCAGCTGGCCATTGCTTTTGGTTCTACACTGGGTGGTGTTTTATTGGATCATAGCGGTTTTCAGGCAACATTTGTATTTAGTGCTGTTATTTTAGTGATTTCTGCGTTCTTAACCTCGCGTTTGACCGCGCGATAACTACTTTAGGGGAGTTTGACAGATGAATGTGAACAACCGCATGATCATTATTATGGGTGTTGGTATCTTGCCAGCATTGAGTGCTTGTGCTGACGATCAAAATGGCACATCAAACTCGTCTATTGTGCATGAAAGTTTGACGCAAAAAACAAGCCCCAATAATGCAAAACAAACAATATCAGAAAAGGAGCAGGTGAATATGTGGATAACAATTAATGGAAATCGTTTTGAAGTGATGGCTGAAGACAACGCGACTTCGCATGCTTTTGCGGCACAATTACCCTTAACGTTAAATATGGAGGATTTGCACAGTAATGAGAAGCACGCTCAGCTACCAAATCCACTGCCAACGAATGCCAGTCGTGCAAATACCATTCATAATGGTGACATCATGTTGTATGGCTCATCAACGTTAGTAGTGTTCTATAAGAGTTTTCCTTCATCATATTCTTATACGCGTATTGGCAGAGTGAGCCAGCCTGACAAGTTAGCTGATGTACTTGGACAAAGTAATGTGCAAATTGAATTTAGTCGTGACCAACGCCAATCAATGTCAGTGTCCCACAACAAAAATTTAAAAGTCCACTAGGTTAGTGCTCCGTATTCCCATGAGAAACTTTAAGGAGCACATGATATATGATTGGTTTACGAGGCAGAGGTTATAGCGATTGAGAATGACACGCAAAACAAACTTTCAATTACTGTCTATTTAACATAATATACATTATGCGAAAACAAACCAACAGTTTTAGGGGTGAGACATACAGGAACTTATGCCGTGCTTCTTATCCATAATTTTCTGATCCTATAATAACTAAGATAGGATTTTTTATATTATCAGTTACCAGTATTTTCCTAACGGCAATTTTCAAGAAAATGCTGTCGCAATGATTTTCCACTTTCATCCAAGATTACATCAGCCACTTGGCATTCAGAATCATCGCATGATAAGTCGTAATAAATGTCGCTACCTTGCGCCAAGCTGACTTGAACCAGTCCTTTATCAGTCATCGAAAACTTTTTGTCTTGAGTATAATCAGGATCTTGAGAATCCCACAGCACATCATAATCAACATTGCAGGACATCTGATTTTTGTCAAAATAAGCTCGCTCAAGCTGCATGGCCGACTTTAGATCTTGATTGGCATATTGCTCCAATACGACTGGATTATCCATACCTTCGTTATTAACATCTTGCTGATACATCTTGGTAACAGTAGCAACCTTCATGACATCAAGCGCTTGAGATGGCTCCGTTGCATTAGCAGCGACAGGATTAGTCGTAAACAACCCTATGGTCAATAATAGCAACAATGAACGATATGTTTGCATGGCGTTCTCTATAAGATTTGGTCATCTAAGATGTGTCATTCTTATTACATCATACTCATATTATGACTGTGCTGTAATATCGTATTATTCAGGTTGATATACTAAAACCCTATCTATTAGCTTCTTTGAGAACTGCTTATTTATATTAATAATAATACTTGTTTCGCTAACAACCACAGTGAGGATATTTTATGATCAAGCCATGTGCTTCTAAAACCCATTCTTTTAAATTAGCTACTGGTGGCCTTCTGGCGTTCTTACTATTGGCAACTGGTTGCCATTCTATTGAATCTGATATGACGGCGCCTAATCAATCAAACGCCTACTCGTCAACATCGGTTGCTTCAGATATGAGCCAACAAACCCTTAGACAACAAGCTTTACGTATACAACGCGCCCTTGCCAACAAAGACTTTGCTAGAATCACCAATGACATTCATCCGACACGTGGCGTTCGCTTTTCGATGTATGCTTATGTCCGCCCTGAAGTGGACAAAGTTTTCAGTCGTGAGCAATATGCACAATATTTGCAACAGTCAAAAATACGGTTTACTTGGGGTGAAAAAGACGGTACGGGCGACCCATTGATCATGCCACTGCCGACGTATTTGGATACTTGGGTGAAAGGGTCAACGTTTAATGATGCCAGTATCAGTCTCAATGAGCTAAAAAATAATGGCAACTCTATCAATAACTTGAAAGAAATATACCAAAACTCAGATGTGGTTGAGTTTTATCACAAAGGCAGCGATGAATATGCAGGTATGGATTGGCGAGTGCTGCGTCTGGTGTTTGATGAATATCAAGGGAAACGATATTTGGTCGCTATCATTAGCGATCAATGGACTGTTTAGTTTTCATCACAACCATATGATTTAGCAAATTATTTATAAAAAAGGGCAACGTATTGATTAAGGTGTACTGCCCTTTTCTTATGGATAGTATACCATATATTCAATATTTGATATATTTAAGAATTTCCCTTAAGAGTGTCTTGTCGAAAAAACTTGACCATAATATCGTAAATATCAGGATAAGCGTCCACTAGCTTTTTGGGTGTTTCAAAAAACACTTCACTGAGTACCGCAAAAAACTCTGCTGGATTGGTTGCACCATACCGGTCAAGTCCTGATTTGCGGTGGGTCTGAAAATTTTCAAAATCACGACTCATGATTTCAGTCCACCGAGTAGGATCCATATCAGGTTGCAGCGGCGGAAAACCATTGGCGCGACCATTCATCATATCGAGCTTATGGACAAACTCATGAATGACGACATTGTGACCATCGCGCTCACCTGAGTGTTTGGCATCCTTCCATGACAAAACCACAGGACCCCGCTGCCATGCTTCACCGCTACGGTGCTGACTGCCCTCGTGAACAATGCCAAATTCATCGACAGTGGTGCTGTCGCTTTTATATGAACCTTGATAAATAATGATTGACGACCAACCATCGTACCACTCGAGACTGAGGTTTAAGATAGGTAGACAAGCTTGTAAAGCAATAGACTGTCTAACCGTATCTGTGATCTCAAAGCCTTGCGCACCAGTAATGGATTTGTCCGCCAAAAACAGGGTCGCCAAATCAAACAAGCGGCTTAGCTCGTCTTCAGTTAACCTATCTAATATCACGATACGCTCAGCTGCTCGTGCCCAGTCTTCATGAGCAAACTCACTACTATCCAGTATACGCTGCTCACGCCAGTCTTTTATGATGTTGAACATACACTTTATCCCTATTATTCTTAGTATATAGGCCATCCATTTTACACATAGTATAGAGATAACCAGTAGTACACTATTATAATTACTATATTAAAATGTATAAAAAACGCCGCTCATAAATGAATTATTGAGCGGCGCAGACTTGAGTCCGTATATTACGTTTTAAAATTGATATTGTAAGCCTAACTGTACTGAGCTATCTTTATCGTCACGTGCAAAGGTGGTATCGCCATTCAGATAAGCATAGACATTGTTATGCACCTTATTGCTAACACTCATCTCAAAACGTCCATAGTCATCATCTTTGTCTGCTTGGTTGATACTAATGTCTCTTTTTTGCCCGTCAGCGAAAGAGGTTGTCGATAAACGGTTCACCAAACCATCTTTGATAACATGCACGTAAACGAGTTTGCTTTGAAGTTTGGCAGGCGTGCCCATCAAATCAAAACCATACTGCAACTGGTAACCAAGCTCTGAGTCCCATGCTTCACTAGATGTGCTGTCAACTTTAAGGGCTGTGCGAGAGTTGGCATTGCCACTCGTGTAGCCGTCTATATCAGCATCGCTATAATTTAAACCTAAAAAAGCACCATGCGCGATGTTTTCCTTAATAAGAAAATTGTAGCCAAGCTCATTGTAAGCACTAAACACGTCGGCATCAGCATTACCGCGTTCGCTATTATTAATAATGTTGATACCATTATTGCCATCTAGTCTGACGGTTCTATTCACATCTAAATCATGTTTAGATAAGCTTACAGAAGTCGTATTCCACCAAGCGGTGTCTTTTCCGCCCAGTAACAAGTATGCTTGAATACCATAGCTGGTATCTTTTTTAATACCGTTTTCTATGGTTTTATTATTCTGATTAGCCGCTTTGAGACCTGCACCAACACGCCAGCGAGGCTGCACAACGTATTCGCCATATACGCCAATATTGGCGCGAGTGCCTTCTTGTAGGTTATCAGTATTGACATAGCTTTGAGAACCGTCCACCCAAACCTGAGTACGTGAAGCGTCAAAGGTGTCATTGTTATCAGTGGCAGGTAAAGCCAAGGCATTGGCACGCTCAAGAACCGCTGAGTGTGAATCGGTGGCACTGTCCTTTAAAGCGGCGCCCATTTTATTTTGAAGATTCAGCGCGCTTTTGTTTGCGGCAATGATGTCAGCGTTGGTTTGCTCAACAATCAATCTACTAATGATACGCGAATAGTCACGCATTCTTTGTGCGATGCGTTCTTCACCGAATGCCGCCGTCAGCACGTCCTCATTATCTAATTCGGGATTGTGCCATGTATAGCCACCTGGGATATTTGGGTTTTCTGTTTGCGTGTAACCATCATAATCAGGTCCAAGGGCCCAGTTGGTTGCCTCAAATCCTACTACAGGCATCACGTTATCAAAAGATTCCTGATCGCTACAACAGCCAACGCCGTAGGGCTCGTAGGGTTCTGTCGCACCAGGTGCAATGATGGCCGGATTGACTTCAAGTGTGATACCAAGCTCTTTTGCAATACGAAGTGCGTTTTCACGCAACCCTACATTGGCAGCTACTTCGTTACCATTATTATCGTAAGCATTGCGACCTGCATTGGCATACATCTTATCGCCTGTAATCAGGCTGTCTAAGTTGATCATACCTAATGCTGTTGATTTTTCTGCGTCAGTGAGCTGATCAACAAACGCCTTTGAACCATTTAGGCCGCCCTCTTCTGCACCAAATGCGACAAACTGAATATCATGTTCTGTATCAATACCAGTCAGGTTATTGGTCAACTCAGTCAGAACGCCAGACCCAGAGGCATTATCGTCCAATGCCTCTAGATTTTCATAGTTTGGATAGGCTACTGCAGAATCATAATGTGCGCCGACAAATAGTGTTTTATTGGTATCAGCAATACCTTTTTGGGTCACGATAATGTTATTACTCGTTAGTGTTTGACCTCTAAATAAACCGCGAGGTGCGACAAAATCAAAAGTCTGACGATCGACTTTATTGTTACTACCATCGATGGTCATACGCTGCTGCATATAATTAGCAGCTTGAACTTCTTTATCAGATCCTGTATAGCGACCAGCATAGTCGCGCGCAAGCGTTAACGCCGTTTCTTTACCATAATCACCGTATTGGGCTTCTGCAAATGTTTGTGAGCCTGTAAGTAGTGTCAGTGCAGCGACAACTGAAATCGTGAGCGGTGATAATTTATTATGCAAACTGTTTCTCCTTGGTTAAAGAAATGTAATCGACACTAAAAAATAACTCAATTAAATGTGGTTTACAAGAAAAAGAAACACCGCATTTTTTAAAATCAAACCTCCAGCGACAACATATTCATAATCAACTTAATCAAGGTCTCTTTTTGATTCGGGTCAGACTCAGCGACCAATAAGGTCAAAGCAGCAAGACCTGTGTTATTGATCGCCATCTCACCCTGATCATTGAGTAGGCGTCCGTTACGGTGTAAAAAATCTACAAACAAAAAAGCCCCACTGCGTTTATTGCCATCAGTAAAGGGATGGTTTTTCACCATAAAATACAATAAATGCGCCGCTTTACTCTCAATAGTCGGATAAGCAGGTTCGCCAAACACAGTTTGCTCTAAATTACCAAGTACACTACTCAAACCATCACCACGAGGCTTAGCAAACAACTCCGTTGCCTCACCTCTATTAATTAGCTGTGATTTTAAGTTATTGAGCGCGTCCATTGCTTCAGTTGGACTGGGTAATACGCCACCTTCTTGCCCTGCTGGGTTATCTAATAATCCTTCATCATAGCGTTGTAACCACAAAAAAGTCTGTGTATAGCGACTGATGATCTCAACCAATCCACGCCCTTCATCCGTTTTCAATTTAGGGCTCTGGGCAGTTTTCTTAATTAATCTTAACGCTTGCTGCAATTCGGCAGAGTTTTTGTCAAAGCGCTGTTGGTTAAGCGTATAACCTTGCACCAAGTATTCACGTAGGCGCTGAGTTGCCCACCGTCTAAACTGCACACCTTGCGGTGATTTGATCCGATAACCTACTGAGATGACCACATCCAAGTCATAAAAAGTCACGGGACGATCCGCATTTGCAATATGCATTTTTTGCATATTGCTTTTTTCGGAAACTTCTTCGTCACTTAACGCGTTGGCAATATGACGTGAAATCACGGATTGATCGCGACCAAATAGCGCCGTCATTTGTGCCTGTGAGAGCCAAACCGTCTCTTGTTCAAAACGCACATTGACCTGTGCCTTTCCATCCGCACTCTCATATATCTCAATGGTTGAGATATCATTATTTTCAATCGCTTTCATTTGGGTGGCCTCTACGCATACATTAAATATATGAATCAGTGATTACTAATAACATGAATTACTGAGCAATGGGTGCTCAATGAGATATCAATACTGCCTGTTTTTTAAGTGCGTTTGAAATAATGAAGGCAATAAAAAACCCAAGTCAGTATATATTACCAACTTGGGTTTAATATTTTTGAATGGCATCAGAACAATGTTTCATTCAGTGTTGTGTAATCTACCTCATAACCTGGTACATGGAAGACTCACTGGACTGCACCTAGATAACACCTCTAGTGCATTAGCTCAACCACGATTGCGTGGTTGCGCCAGCGAGCTAATGACACTAGAGGTGTTATCTAGGTATTAGCAGGACTGAAACAGTCTTCCTTGGGTAAAATGTAATGGCTTGACTCGTGGACGACGCAGCATCGTCCTTCACCGAAAACGGCGAAACGCTAAATCTCACAACGTCCCTATTCTGCCTTAACCTCAATCAAACTGTCAATCAATTTTTGTTCATTAGCGACAGTCTTTTATACATATGCGTCATCTAGTGTCGCATGATTCTATCTAATCATCTGCGCGTCACCTAATGTCGTGTTTCCATTTTTTGATTAACAAAAGTTCTTGATATTTATTCTCAAATAGGCTTTTATATGCTTACAAAATATCATTCGCTGGCCACATTATTATTAAGGCAAACCATCATGAGTCTGTCGTTCGAACAAATTCAACACGCTTGGCAAGTACAAGATCCAAGCTTGGTCGAAAAGCTCTGTTTACTTGCTCAGCAACCTGATCCATTGCCTGAGTCACCGATACCAGATGACGAGCTAACATTTGAGCGATTTTTAAATAAGATATGGCGTTACTCATTTCGCGAGCAGCCTCCTGAGGTACAGTTTGCAGAACGTGTGGCAATGATGGCAACGGTAGAGTCAGATGAAGGTACTTGCCCTCTTCCTGATCGCTATAAAATCTACTTAGTTTTAATTGCGCTTTGGGAAGATAAAAGCACTTATTCAAAAGCCATCTTAAAACAGGCTATCCATGAATTGCCTTTGAGTTATGGCGTTTGGCGTGGTCTAAAGTATATTTACAAGGTGGCAGAATATGAGCAAGATTATGAGATTTTTGCGCCTATCACTGCCAAAATAGATTTACATCGTTTTGATCAAAGCATGAGAGATTCGGTCAGTCTTGCTACCAAAACCTATATGAGTCTCAGGGCATGGCGCTATCTTCGAAAACTTGGACAGCAGATGCCTGCCGGCTATGTTGAGGCGGCCGTCGCTGTGCTCGCCAGCTATAGTGAGACAATGACAATTGGTCAACTACCTCAAATCAACAGCTGGGTACTCAATCACATCTGTTTTCACAACTCAGCTGATTATGGCGTCAATCGCTTTCACAGTCACGCACCGCGCAAATTGTTTGATAATAAAGGTCGTGCTTTTAAAGCAGCTTGGCAGCGCGACTCTAAACCCCTTATTCGTTTGCTGGCCACGGCAAGAAATGAAGCCATACGGCAATTTGCAACGGATAGCTTAAAGCATGATTTTAAGATTCAGCTGCGTGATGTGAATGGTAAGACTATTCAATACTTATCGGCAGGCCAGCTACACAGTCAAGCACGCGATGAGATGATTGTATGGCTGATTGAGCAATCCCCGCATTTTGAGAAGTCAAAATTTGTAGCACTTGGGTTACATGAGGTGGTACTCAAGTTATTACATTCGAACTGTCCTGCTGCGTATCAATATGCCATCGGCTATGCTAAAAGCTATGCCCAAGCATTACCGCTATTAGAGCTGATGATGCTTGCGGTATCTGATCACGAGCCTGTTCGCAGCTTTGCCATCAGTATGATTTTGAGCCGCAATCCTGTCGCTGACATTGGTGTATCAGGTTGGGGACAATTATTAGATACGTCTTATCATCATAACATTGCCGCTGAACAACTCAGTAAGCACTTCACGCGCCGCGATCTGACTGCTGAATGGTTTTTTGAGCGCCTGATCAGCAACCAGCGTTACAGCATGCGCTTTGCAATACGTAGACTGCCTGAGCTATACAGCGCCCAAGAACTTGGCAGTGACTATTTTATCCGTTTGGCAGTACAACTGGATACTTCTACAAATAGTGACAGCAGCGATCTATGCATGAATTTTG
Source organism: Psychrobacter alimentarius (assembly GCF_001606025.1). Classification (NCBI taxonomy): domain Bacteria; kingdom Pseudomonadati; phylum Pseudomonadota; class Gammaproteobacteria; order Moraxellales; family Moraxellaceae; genus Psychrobacter; species Psychrobacter alimentarius. Next base: position 1,665,403 of record NZ_CP014945.1, read on the forward strand.
CATTACAAGAGCTCAAGCGTCTCGATCTGAGCCTAGTAGATGTCAACGTTTGGCAGTACCTATTGCTGCATCCTCTAGCGCAGCAGACCATCATTGATTGGCTTGATGAAGATATTTTGTCAGCAAACAAGATTCCGATGTCCTACTGGCACGCCCTTGCCTATGAGCCTGATTGGCATAGTAGTAATGAAATCGTGCAGATAAAAACCTCTCCTTATCTCACGTGCTATAGCCGTGCTCATACTGGCACAAACACTCATTTCGATCATGCAGATCTGATCAAACAATGGCAAAAAGATCTAAGTTTTGATGAATATTTGGCAGACACCGTACGCGATTGGTTGGCTGATGTGCGTCGGTTTGCACCAATTGAGTTGGGATTTGATTGGCTCATGATACTTGCTCGCAGCGAGCATTCAGAATACCGCGAATTTGCCATTGAGCGCATTAATAAAGGTTTTCTGCCAGCAGATTTTGCGACCAATCAAAACATGTCTTCAGAAGAAAATTCGCCTGAAGACACAAACGCTGCTCATACTACTCACACGACAGAAGTCACTGTTGATTTGGACAATCAGCGTTATCTATTCACTGGCAAAATGCAAAGCATGAGTCGAGGCGATGCCGAAAAACTGGTCAAATCAGCCAATGGTGCGATCAGCAGTGCCGTGAATGCCAAGCTGGACTATTTGGTCATCGGTGATGACGGCTCACCTCTATACGGCGCTGGTCGCAAAGGCAGTAAGCAGCTGAAAGCAGAAGCATTGATTGCTGAAGGCGCTCCGCTCAAAATTATATCAGAAACCGCATTTTTGCAGAGATTAATTGGACAAGCACGCGCCGCATCCGAAGACGATACGATGGCAGGTGCTGAGGTCTTATGGTCAATGGCAGTTGATGATCCTACCGCGCCTATCAGTGAGCTTGCGATTAGCTATTTGAGTCATCATCACGAGCAAATATGCATGGCATTAACAGACCGACCTGTCGATCCTGATGCCATCATTCCTGCTTTATTTTTCAGTGCCGAGCGTGTCATACCTTTATTGAAAAGCAGTCAGCAAGCGCTCCGCAACTTTGGGCTACTGCTTACAAAATACGAGCTGGCCAAGTGGTCGCCAACACCTGCACTGTGGCTGATAATGGCAGAATCGCCTTATTTTGAGGTCACGCAATTATTGCAGCAGGCATTGCTGGCAGCACCTTCTGTAAGCAATCGTGCCTACCATGTGCCTGTAGAGCAGTTTAATGAATCCATGCTCAATGCATTTATTGGCAGTAAAAAACGACTGGCGCGACAACTTGGCATGGCACTATTACAGCGCCATCGCCAATTTCAAAACCCGCAGTCTCTTTATGTATTGAGTCAAAGTGCTGACCGCGAAGTACGCTATGCCGCTGTGACCATGCTTTGGCAGCAGTACAAAGCGCGCCATGTCTCACCGCAATGGCAGCCAGCAAGCCAGTATGATAAAACCAATAGCACCTCAGGAAACACCCTAAATAACAGCGTAGTAAATACCGAGCCAAATGACTGGTCAACCAATCCCCCTGCCGATTTGAATCAGTTATTGATGCTTTTAAGGCGCGGGCTGTTTGAGTTGCCACCAGGACGATTAAGTCCTTCTAAAAGCGCTGAGCGATCAAATCCACAAAAAAACGAACAGCGATCAAATCCACAAAAAAACGAACAAGGTCGTCATTCAAAGCACGCGCAGCGCATGGATAAAACACAAGCAGCAACAGACCAAGAGCAAATCCTCTCACCCAAACCCATACCTGCCAGCCAAGCAAAGCTAGCCTTGATTGAGACGTTCCGTGATGTGGGATTGGCAGACGAGGATTTTGCCAAGCTGATCATGCCTTTTTTATACACCTTTACCCATTCTGCAGGCAAGATGGAGCGTCATGCGTGTTTGGTCGCAGTCACACGCTTATTACATCGTTACCCCAAGTTGTCCGAGCATTTACAGCCCAGTGCTGTCAGCTCAAATGAGTCAACAGCAAGCAAATAATAAAGATGATCACACCATACGCCGCCATTTCAACTGAGATTAGATCATGAAAACAACCACATTGCCCTACTGGGGTCAAATTATAGGCTTGGTTAGCAGACAGCCTGATACTGACAATACGATAAAAAAAACCACAAAGTCAGTTGCGCAGGGTCGCAGTTTGTTTATCACTCGAAAGCCGATAGGCGCGTATGAAAGCACTGCAACCTTGTATCGACTTGATAATACGGGTGAGCAAGTAAGCTTAGCAGCCGCTCCATTACCCTGTGCAATGGAGGCCATTGCCACGGTAACTGATGACGTTATTATGCTGCTTGGCTGTGATGGCCACTTGTATCAGACCGACTGGCAGGGAGAGACAATCCATAAAATCAGTGGCATGTCGTTATTCACAAGTATTATTGAATTTCACAATAGCACTGAAACTGAAACCGCGGACACAGATATAAACAACATTGAGGGTTTTGCTAAATCCTTATCGACGAATAGCAACCCACAAGCGATTGCTATGACCACGCTGCATCAAGCAATCGTCGTGTTGTATCCCCATCACATCGTCATCTGTCCGCTTACTAGTAGTGCTGCTGGCGATGTTGCTGTTGCTAATGTCAAGGTTATCGTGCAGCCATGTACTGATAGCCAGACTCAAAAATCCACCGCCCTTGCCGCCTCAGGTGACGGTAAATGGCTGGTGATCGGCGATGAGCTGGGTAACGTTAGTAGTTATCAATGGCTAAGTGATGATGACGATAGTAGTGGTCAGCTGATACAAAGCAGCCGTAAACTGCTGCATCAAGGCCGTGTGAGCGCTTTATGCTTTGAGCCTATTGGTCATTACTTTTTTTCAGCAGGCGCAGACAAGCACCTTTATCGCACCCATGTACAAGGCGAGCTACAGGCGATAGATAGAGCCAAATCAAGCCAGCATGATCAAATGATTACTGCGCTTTGTGTCTCAGACACGCGCCTATTTAGTAGCGCCGATGACAGCAGTGTGAAGTCCTGGGCATTTGATAAAGGTCAGCCAAATACCTGCAAAGACGACCTTAGCAAAACACGGCAACTGGTGTACACAAATTATGCAGAAAAACCTGCGCTGCTGGCTATTGGGTCAGATCAGAGTCTTCGTTTTTTGCCCATCGATGAGGCGCAGAACAGTAAGTTGCTTGCGGTTGCTATGGTCATAGAAGACGGCTACCATCAGCTTCAGCATCGATTGACCGACAGTAGTAATCAGAGTGAAGCAGCATTTTTAGAGGGAATGGCGCTGCTTGAATCACAAGTGAGTAATCAAACGATAAAGCTGGTTGGCCGTCTCTTGGCAGATCGTAGCAACAGCTTAAGCATCAACCGCGCTCTGCAGTTGGTACAGTGGCTAGCTGGTATAACGCTTGATGCGCGTTTACCCATACTTGAAGAGCAGCTTCACTCAAATCGTGGCAGCCGTGTGCGTCTTGCCGCATCTGATGGTTTAACGACGGCTGCTACAACAAACCTCAATGCATTACCCTCATACTTAGAGGATGCGCTTGCACGTTCCACGAATGAGGACGTTATTAGTGCCACGCTACAACGCTATCTAACAATCGCCACTCAGGATACAGACAAACAGTCTCGCGTTGTATCCATTTTGCAGGCGGCACTGTCGCACTCCATGTTACCCATTCGCCGGCAAGCATTAGCATCGCTTGAGCACTTGCTGCCAGACGCCAGCCCAAAAGCAGATATTATGGCGTTGGATAGCCGCTACTCTGACACCATTCAGGCAGGACTGATTCGACTGTATCAGCGCGGTTTATTGGATAATCCAGAAGTGTCCCGCCAGCTTATGTTGCTGCAAAGCCACCATCAAGCTGACGTCAGACAAACCGCTTTTTATGCGGCTTTATTGGCGCAGCCTGAGCTCATTAAGGTCTTAAAGCAGCAAGCCCATGCAAAAGAAGACGCCCAGCTACTACGTACACTGACTGATTTTGATGACTTTCGCTTACTGCGCGGTACGGTCTTTGACAATATAAAAGTAGATAAGCATACGTCCAATTACGATGAGCTATTAAATGTCATGATAGGATCGCGCTTTGAACACCAAACCAAAAATGCGACCGAGCGTACCGTTCAAGAAGATGATACTACTGTCAGTCTTACATTAGATACACAAGATTTTGCCACCCAAGCCGAGCAAAAACCAGGTAAAAACACTGCCGAAACGGCGACTACGGCAACGATAGTATCACGTCCTATAATTAGCAACGCCTGTCTTGAGCCTCTATTACAAAATCTGAGCAACCGCTACGAAGATATCAGTTTTCGCGCCGCCTACGCTCTTGCCTGCTTAGAGGATGCGCGCGCATTTGGCACCCTAATACGGTTTATGCATCATGATAACGATGCCTCTATTCGTGCAGGGGTTGCGGCTGCCCTAGGTCATCTACAGCTAGCCGATGGGAAAAGCATTTTACCCACCTTGCTTGATGATAGAGATGCTGGTGTGCGCCAAGTCGCTATGAGCGCCCTAGGAAAACTGGTAGATGATGACTTATCTTGGGTGGCGTTTGGGTTTTCCGCAAAGCATCAAGACATTCATGAGCGTGCGCTTGCAATATTGTTGACACAAGTGCTAAACAATAAAAAAGCGATTTCTAACCCATCAGATATGAGCACGGTACTGGATCAAGCACTCAATAACCCCTTTACCAGCATTCGCTTGGAAGTGGTAAAAGTGTTACTCAATAAAACGCTTGAACGTGCTACCAAAACCACTATCATTAATATGATTGAACAGCTACAACACAGCCTGTTTGAAGATGTGCATCAAGTGGCAGTAGAAGAATGGCAGCGACTCTTATTACAGAGCACATCAAAAATAAGTACGGCACCGGACGGTATAGACACGTACCAGGCGGTGCTGACTTTGCTGCTTGCTGATAACTTTGCCAATATTCGTAAACAAGCTTTTGATACGGCGCTTAAAAATAGCAAGCGCTTCGGATTTACCGATCTAATGTTGGACGCACTTGCCAGCCCTCATCTCGATATCAAACGTTTGGTGCTGAGCCAATTACAAACCAAAGCCAGCACTCAGCAGCTGCGCGTGTTAATGCCCGCCTTGATAGATTTGTTGGCAAATGACAGTCTAGACTTGCGCCAGCAGGCATTAGCAGTCGCGCTAAATTTGACTGATATTGGAGTTTCGCTCAACTCGACCACCAACCATGAAGCATTATTTACTGCCGGACTAAGCAGTCCTTACCCTGATATCCAACTGACCGTCGCCAAACTGCTGGCAAGTCAGTCCATCAATTATCCTGAGCCACTAAAGACGCAGTACGAAGCAAACGCTTATGCCGTGTTTGCACAGTATCTGAATAAAGAGATGCCTATATCTGCCAGCCATAAAAAAGACAATGAAGATTACAAACAGTGGCATCAGCAGATCACCGATGCCCTAATAGGGTTGGCAACGCTCTCAGAGCCTAATCAATATCACGCTTTAGACTGGTATGCGCGCTACTTACACCATCCTGATGCCGATTTTAGCTCACTTGCGCCCAAGCTTATGTACATTGTCACGCCTCAAGATACCGAGATACTGGCGACATGGCAACAAGACGAGCGCCCAATCATCCGTCAATCTGCCAGCTTGGCTTTGGCAGTCTGGGGCGACAGCCGCGGGCAGCAGTTTTTTGGCAACGCATCTACTCATGCCTCTAGCAAAAGCCATAACGACAGCCTGCGCCATCTTGTTGATCCTATTGGGCCTATTCAATGGCTACAAGCGCGCTCAGGCTTGGGTATTACTCAAGCACAGCAGCTACGGCTGTTATTTGATAATCAAACATATGCGCCAGCCGCCAGATTATTGCTCATATTCAATGCTTTGGTATCACCACTCACTCGACCCGAGCGCCTCATTGAGGCATTGAGCTTTGCCGACAATGAGACTGCGGTTGTTTATGCACATGTATTGGCACGCTTTCACCTACCTTCGATCTCCAATTGGCAGTATCTCAGTGACTACTTGTCGCAGAAGATTGATACCATTTTGGTAGCTCATCCAAAGATGCTGACGATGTCGTCAGAGACAAGCGGTGCCAACACGCGTAGCACGACTGACGCACGCGCCCACATACTCAGTATGGTCAATGTTGCAGGCTTACAGCAATTTGCATATTTAACTCAGCACAAGGCACCTTTGATACGTGCTCAAGCGGTGGCAGTTTTGGGTAAGTTATCTCGTCTGCTCTCGCAGCAATCTTATGAGGATGATGCCAAGGTATTTGCCGCTCTACAAGAATGGCAGCATAGCATTGCAAATATCGAAAATATCGAAAGTATCGATACTTTACTTCAACGTCATCACTCCCCAGCTGATACCGATGAGCTTAGTCAGCAAGGTATGAGCAATGCTGACATTGATGATACGTATCAAACCCTTGCATTTGGCGCATGGCTTGGCGTCATTCGTGAAAACGATCATAGTAACAGCAGCACCGAGCAAGCGATTCGCGGGCTAATGTGGCTGACCAAATCGGCTCTAGCACCAAGTACAGATACGGTATCAACCAAAGCATCAGCCGCCAGCAATCAAGGCGAGGCTATCGACTGGTCGGACAGTGTCAGCCGTGCGTTATTGCCTCTGCTTTATCGCCCTCACATTGAAACGCGTGAGCTGGTGTGGGACTGCTTATCCACGCTGCCTATTTCTGCATTAAAGTTGGCTGAATATGCCATGAATACGCCGTATCGCGATATGGTCAAATGTGGTTTGCACTGCTTGATAAACAGCCTTGAAACTGTATCTGTATCGAGCGATAGCAAAGTGGACATAAATGCCGCTGGCAATCAACCACTAACAGACTTACTGTTCACCAATCATGATCTGTTGGCAGAAGAGACCTATCAACTATTAAAGGAACGTATGGGTCATTTACCAGCCAGCCTCATGGCGCTGAATACAGAGAGCCTACCACTGTTACGGCAAGTGGTGAGCGAATGGCGTCACATCACAACGCGCACTTCTCAGACAGCAGGCGGGTCTGACCAAGCGCAAGCCTTACGCCAAGACAAATTGACCTTTTTATTACAAGCACGTCACTGTCACGACTGGCAGGCACGCTATCAAACCTTTATGCAACTTATCGAGTTTGATGACGTATTGTTTACGGATACAGAATTTGCCGATACAGGGTTTAATCATACTAAGCTGATGGATGAGTTGTTTGTCTTTTTAATGGACAGTACAAGCAAATACGAGCAAGAGCAGGTTTTATCCCTCATTACTCAAGTATTGCAATCTTGCCAGCGTATTCAAACGACAGCGTATCTTGATAATATTGATAAAGCGGTGGACACAAAGATGGTTGAAACAGCGGCGCAAAAAAGCCGCGAGCAGCTATTATCCTTGCTAGACAACGCCACACTCAAGCTGTCAAACGCGGACTTATACAAATCTATTGCCGCACTGCGCGATACGCACATGGCTACTCCCTTACGCGACCGCCTGCAAAAAATGTTCGAACATCCAGCAGCTCATTCATCTCAGGAGCGGCAGCAGCTGTTTGATACACTCGTCATAATCAGTGGTTACGACCAGCCTATTCATGACTATTTGGGAGAGGATAAAGACGTGCGCTGGCTACAACAACAGTATCCCAGAGATCCTGAGGCGCTATTGTCTTTATTTATCTTGCTCCTACGCCATGCCGACTATGGGCATGCCGCTCAGCTACTCAGATCATTGGCTTGGGTCCCTTTAGTATGGACGTCAGATACGGTTATTGGTGCAGACCAGAGTAAAGAGGAGGATATTGCCACGCGTATTGATAAAACCTTGGCTCTGTCTTATGAGCAGCTACCTGCTAAGTATATGCAAAACCTGATCAAGGCCGTCTCTTACCGTGCCAAGAAACGTAAAAACCATGCAGACGTCCTAAAAAACACACTCAAAAAAGCCTTATCATACAAAGAGGCGTCAGTGCCGTTTTTGGCAGCAGAAGGGTTGGCGCTCTGCGGCAATAGTGAGGGTTTGAGCACGTTAATGGCCAGTATTGACTACCATACTGATGGTGATATGCGTCGCCGTAGTGTGCTGGCTATTGGTGAGATGATGCAGGTTCATTCTCAACCTACAGACACGCATGCCCTCTATAAGGCGTATGATAAGTTAATCAAACTGGCAGAAGATGATGAGCACTACTTACAAGACGTGGCCTCTGAAGCGTTGGGACATATCGCGCAGGGCGGCGCATTTGAATACAGCGCGCAGATTTTTGCTTTATTGACAGCGCAGTTGTCAGACCCTGAATTACAACCCTATAACCCGGCTATTGCTCATTGGTTAAATGGGCTACGCTGGTTGAACACCAGCAATGCTTGGGCGCAAATCCGCAAACACATACAGCGCCAGTTACATGAGCAATTCCTATTTGCACCGCAGCAGCATGCCATCTCCTTATTATCGCATTATGATAGCGATGCGAACAAAGAGATGCTGTTAGATACTCTCAGACAAGATACCAATCAAGAAGCGATACTAGAAACCGCTTATACGGCTGCGCAAAACCTATGGGGCAACCGTACTGATCATATCTATCCGTATGACTGGGCGGCAATACAAAACCCAAATGAAGATTTTACATTGCTAGCAGCGCTTAGCCTAAAACGCATCGTGACGCACAGCACTATTGATATGCTGGCACCCTTTATCACTCAGCATATCCATGAACTGCCCGCGCAGATATTTGCCATATTACAAAATGCGCTATTGGCAAAACCTAACATGAGCCAGCGGCAGCTTCGCAGCTTGATCGACAGCCCGGATGCGCAGATACAGCATATAGGTTTGCGCTATATAACGCAGTACCCTAGTCAGTATCTTGATACGCAAATGCAGATAGACTGCAAGCAGTACTTGATCACCGCGCAGCATCGATGGCAAACGCTACTGGATATCGTCACAGCGCAGCCTGTCATGAGACACCATGATACATGGTTGACTCAAATGCAGCATACAGCCACCACGATTACTCACTTATTGTGGATCACATGCCGCTATGGCGTCCCTGATAATGCTTTATTTGACTGGTTAAGCGCTCAGCTGACCTTACCTGCCATCAGCAGCGTAGCCGCACTGGCGACGGCGGTCAGCGCGTACTGGCAACAGGCCTTGTTAGGGCTGCTGGCACGGCAGGCAAGCGACGATCATCTGCTTGCTGACCTAATACCAACCCTTATCAATATAGCCAACAATCCAATAGCGCCACTGGCAGCAGAAAACAACGCCTTATTGTCTACCCTGCTTAAGCGATTGACTGTGCAAGAGGCGCAAACAGCTAACGCAAAACTGACATCTACCACTACGCCTCAGCCAGATTCAAGCCAGCCGTTACTAGCAGCGATTAAGGCCAAAGACGCCGCCGCGCTATATGACTATGCAAAAGACAGCCATGTTGAGACGTCAATACGAATACGCGCCATCGAAGCGCTTGGGCAGCTGCACGATCCTAATATTGGCACGTGGCTGGATGCTTTAAGCAAAACACCTGCTGATGATGACATGGATATTCAAAAACTGGCTTACAAAGTTTTGCGCCGCTGGCAACGCGCTATGACGCGCGCTCAGCAAAAACGCCCGCAACTGCCTACTGTAGTAGCGATGAGAAGCATTCATACAAAGACGACAGACAAGCTACAGAATCAGGGCGAAGGACATTATCATGACCAATAAACAAATAGACAACTTAATTGACCAAACCGCCATCAGTCAAGAGGCGACACCAGCAGACAAGGGTGAGACTCACGCTAATGGCGTGATGATGGAGCTCAATTATGCCGCGCCAAGCCATGTGAGCTTATCCTCAGATCAGCAATCTGACCACACCCAGCATGTGGCATTGTTCACACAGCTAGAGCGTGATGCGGTCAGCTTTCATGGCAAGCTCAAAGATCCACTGATTTTTCGGGACAGCTTACTGGCGTTATTTGACGTGGTCAGTAGCGATTACCGCTATGTACCAAAAGACCGTGCCGCCTATACGGTGTTTATGCAAATGCGCCGCGCCAGTCGTCATAAGAACCTATTTTCTGCGCAGCGTGATTATTTTACATGGCTGTTTGACAATGACCCTTTGGCCTTTTGTCTGCTCGACCCTATCATTCAAGTCCATCAAGCAGGCGTCAGTTTTGAGGTGTTCAGCCGTGATGAAGGCTGCTATGCGCAACTGACTTTGCAGCACGATTTGTTTGAAACAGTATCTACTCCCGTGCTTGGTACTACCAGCATTGACTACAGTAGCGCCTTATTTGATGGTATTGAGCAAATCCGTGATCATCAAATAACCACGTTAGATATTGGTCAAGAAGCGATACGTCTAGAGCGCTCAAACGTATCAGAGCCAAAAGATAATTCTGAGACCGAAATGGATAGCGCGGTCAATGAGGATAGTAAACAGGAAGTCATCGAAAAACGCATCAATGTACCCAAAAGTTGGATACGCGCATTATTGCAAGTACAGTCAGCAGGTCAACTGGCACAAGAACGGATTGACCTTGATCCTATTGCATTATACAACGTGTTGTTTGAGCTGCGCATGCATGCCGATATTAAAGGTAAGCGCCGCGGTTTATTGATTGAGCTCATACCGCAGCAGCTGCCCGTGATTATTTTAGAACCATTTGATATTACCGTCACCAGTCAAGTGAGCCGCCAGCAAACCCCGTATCAAGGACAAAAAGCCAAGCTCATTCGCTTGTGGGGTCGCCGCCGTTTAAGTTTATTAAAGCGCTTATTACCGCATACCGATACGGTCAGTGTGTCGCTCCTTGGACAAGGGATGCCAAGCTACTGGACGCTCACAGGTAAAGGCTTTCATTTTACCTTTGCCATGACAGGCTTTAGCCAAGCCAACTGGTCGCAGTCACTCAATTTTGATTTATTATTGCCCAAACGCCCGCAGCAAAACACACCAAACAGTAATAACGATGATTTAGTACCTTTGGTGCAAGCGCTTGTCGAGCAGCCAAGCCGTATTGACGCTTTGCGCGAGCGTTTGAGTACGCCAGAAAATAACCTTACAGCCAATCACGTCCGGCAGCAGCTGCTGTCGGGTGCGCAGCAAGGTTTGATTCGCTATGATATGGCCAACCAATCTTATTACTATCGTCCGTTGACACAAACGCCGCTCGACATGACGCAGTTTGCACATCATAACGAGGCAGAAAAACAGGCATTTGACATCGTTAGCCGAGAAGATGGCGTACAGAATCTCAATGTCCAAACGGTGGTGGGACAAGGCGTCTCAATCAGTGCCGATATTCATGTCAAAGAAGATCGCCGTACTTATCAAAGCCAGCTACAACTGGGGGATGAGGGTTTGGTCAGTCGCGCTGCGTGTAGCTGCCCGCAGTATTTACAGCATCGCCTGAGCCAAGGGGTCTGCGCGCACCTGATTGCTTTGCGCTTAAGCCATCATCAATACGACCACACACAGACAAACAGCTGGCATGACATGCGCACCCTCAGCAAACGTGTGCCCAAACCGCAACAAAAAGCATCTAAAAACAATAACGTATCAACCAAACATGCTTCTCAATCACCTACCAATGAAGTACTGGACTTATCGGCGCTCGCCCAAGGTTTGCCATCAAGTGATACGCAGGCAAAGCCAGTCGCTTACAACCATAGCGCACACACGATCAGCTATGTGCATGTGACGTGCGATCATAAAAAAGTACTGATTGAACACAGTATCGATGATGACAGTACGCGCCAGCAGTTTGTATTTAATCAACCTGCCCAAGCCCATGCCGCCTTTTTACAACACATTGCCCGATTTGAAGCCCAAGGCTTTATCGAAAATAAAGGGGTATAACCCATGACCACACCAAACAATCAGCAAACCGATTATATTAGTCCGACCCCAACAATGACGCCTGCTGAGCGTCAATGGCAAAAGCTGTGGCAAGATATTGAAGACGCGGGTGGCCGTTATCAATATATCCAGCAGCAAATGCTACAGCACGGGTTTATGGTTGAGCGCAAACCTATAGATACGATGTCGCCAAAAGAGCGCGAACGCTATAAAAAATCCCTTAAAAAAGAAGCCGCTGAAGAAAAAACCCTCAAAAAAATGGCATGGCAAGCCTACAAAGCACAGCATATCGTTTATCTTGGGCGCCACATCTATTGGTCAGATGACACCAGCATCGATAAATGGGATGCTAAAGATGCCAGCAATCGACTTATTGAAAACAAACTGCCCCTCATCAGCAAGCATACGCAATTGGCAAGCGCCGTCAATCTGACAGTGCCACAGTTAAAAGGTTTGTGTTATCAAAGAGAGGTGGCAACCAATATCCCTTATACGCATTTTACGATTAATAAGCGTAACGGTACACCTCGGCAGATATGGTCACCCATTCCTCGACTCAAATTCGTCCAGCACTGGATTTTGGAGAATATCCTAAATAATTTAATGACGCATGGCGCCGCTCACGGATTTGTTCGTGGTAAATCCATTATTACCAATGCGGCGGTACACACTAATAGCACTCTACTGATCAAACTGGATGTGAAAGATTTCTTTCCGAGCGTGCACTGGCGCCGCGTCAAAGGCGTGTTTCGCCATGCAGGTTATCCTGAGCAAATCGCCACTTTGCTGGCTTTGTTGTGTACCGAATCGCCAAGGCAGATGGTACAACAAAATGGCAAAACCTATTACGTGGCGCTTAGTGACAGAGCGTTACCGCAAGGCGCGCCGACCAGCCCTGCTTTAACCAATATCGTTTGCGTCAATCTTGACCGACGGCTAACAGGACTGGCGGACAAGATGGGTTTGCGTTATTGCCGCTATGCCGATGATCTGACGTTTAGCCTGCCAGCCAACTCCAATAGCACCAAAAACACCGTCCAGCCCGCTGATCATAATCAACTCATTGGGCAGCTATTGGGTTCTGTGCATAAAGTTTTGCGTGAAGAAGGTTTTAACTTGAACAATGATAAGACACGCGTTATTCGTATGGGCAATCAGCACACTGTCACTGGCATGGTGGTCAATGGCGAGGGCGTGCCACGCGTACCGCGCAAAATAAAGCGTATGCTGCGCGCCTCCCTGCACAATCTAGCGTCAGATCACCTCTTACGTGACGGCGAGACACTTGAAACCTTATCAGGGTACGCCGCTTGGATTGCCTCTGCGGAGCCTGAATTGGGACAAAGGTACTTGAAGAAAATTGAGGCGCTACGAGACCAAGGTAAGCTATCCGAGGCGAAAAGCCATACGAAAGCTGACGTAGTCGCTTAAAGGTATTAAAATCATTATTAGAGATAGGCAAAACCAAAAGATGGTTTTGCCTATCTCTATTGTAATCAACATATTATTGTGCCACACCTTCCTCTTTTAAATACTCGTACAGCCCTTCTGCAAATTGTCGGTAGCCTGTTGCATTGGCGTGAATGCGATCAGATTTTAGCGTGTCATCTGACAATATTTCTGACCAGCCGTCTGAATATAACGGCACCTTTTTTGCTTCAGCAATCTCTTCATATATCGGATTATCACTTGCCTTACCAAACAATGCACTGGTGCTAAAGTATGGCTCTGCAATGAGAACGACGTCGATATCCTGAGACTGTAATGTATCGATAGTGGCATTAATATTAGTTCGCGTGGTCTCGGGCTCAATACGTTGTAATACATCATTACCACCCACACCCAGCAGTACTAAATCAGGTGCTTTTTTGGCCACTTCATCTACTCGAGCAAGTACATCTGCGGACGTATCACCATTGACACCAGCATTGATGACTGTCCATGTCGTCAGTTCAGAAAGCACCATAGGGTAAGCCATCTCTAGATCCGCGCCATAACCATAAGTTAGCGAATCCCCAAGCGCGATAACGGTACTGTCTGCTGGCAAGGCGTTTTGTTGAGGGTTACTGCTACAGCCACTCATATTGATAGTGGCGGCAAATCCCAGACTGACCAGCGCCAAAAACTTACCACGTATCTCCATACTTGCTCCCATCCTATTTTTTATACCAATTAAGTTAAATTTATCAGAATTAAGATGAGATATCTTAAAACCTATTATTTAACGCTTGTTGTATGTTGATCAGTATCCGTTGTATAGTTTATCTAGGAGATAGACTACCTGTTGGGCACCATACAAGTGCTCTGCTGTTTAGCACAAACAGTGTACTTATCATAAAGTATAACTTTACCAAGGATACGTGAGGTATTTATGAATCAAAAGTCATCTCAGCTTCAGAGTCAAACCACCAGCTCTGCGGACAAACCCCCAAAAAGCATACTAAAAAAACCGCAAAGTTTTGATGAGCTCCAAAACGGCAAAGGCCAATACCGACTGGTAGCAAGTTCTGTCGGCAATTGGCTGGACAATACCAGCATTGATGCCTTGAACCATCTCAACGAGCAAGCTGCCGATATATTTTATCGTAAAGGAGTGACCTTTACGGTCTATAGTGATGCTAAAAACATCGAGCGCATGATTCCATTTGATATTATTCCCCGTATCATCGCGGCAAGTGAGTGGCGTCAGATAGAAGCGGGCTGTAAGCAGCGTATTACCGCCCTCAATGCGTTTTTGCATGACATTTATCATGACCAAGCCATTATGAAAGCTGGCATTGTTCCTGCCAGCTACGTCTATGCCAGTGGTTGTTACGAGCCATGGATGATAGGTATTGAGCTTGATAAGCCCATCTACTCCCATATCAGTGGTATTGATCTTATTCGAGATGAGTCGGGTCGGTTTTGTGTGTTGGAGGACAACCTACGCACCCCTTCTGGCGTCTCGTATATGCTTGAGAGCCGAAAAATATCAGAGACGCTATTATCTGATCAGTTTTCACAAAGCTCTATCTTGGGCGTCAGTGACTATCCACAGCGCCTCAAATCCTGTCTTGCCAGCTCAACCAGTAAATACGACCCACAGATAGCTATCTTAACGCCAGGACGTTTTAACAGTGCTTATTATGAGCATGCTTTTTTGGCACACGAGATGAACGTACCCTTAGTACATGGCTACGATTTGATTGTCGAAGACAGTAAAGTCTACATGCAGGGCATTCGCGGTAAAGTGCAGGTCGATATCATTTATCGCCGCATTGACGACCCTTATATTGACCCTTTGGCGTTTCGCTCAGACTCTATTTTGGGAGTGTCAGGACTCATGAGTGCCTACCGTGCAGGCAACGTGGTCATTGTCAATGCACCCGGAACTGGCGTGGCCGATGACAAAAGCTTGTATCCTTTTGTACCAGATATGATTAAGTTTTATTTGGGCGAAGAGCCTATCCTACCTAATATCGAAACATACCAGTGCCGTAAACCAGATGAACTCAAATACGTGCTGGATAATTTAGATAAACTGGTTGTCAAAGAGACACAAGGCTCGGGTGGTTATGGCATGCTTATTGGCCCCACCTCTACTAAGCAAGAAATCAATGATTATCGTCAGCGTCTTTTAGACAATCCAGCTGGATTTATTGCTCAGCCTACGATCTCACTTTCCACCAATCCCACAGCTGTCAGTGACGGGATTGCACCGCGTCATATTGATTTGCGCCCCTTCATATTGAGCCATGGTGATGGCTCAGTGGACATTGTACCTGGCGGTTTGACGCGAGTGGCCATGGTCGAAGGCTCTTTGGTTGTCAATTCGTCACAAGGCGGTGGTATCAAAGACACTTGGATTATCGACGACAGCAATTTGACGTCATCATCTAGGCAAATGGTCAAAAAATCAGACAACCAACTGGATAAACAATCGATAGAAGCAATCACCGCAAGTCACTCACATTATCATGATCCTGTGCAGCCGCTTGAAGCAGGTTATGAAAATCCTGACAATGCACCAATGATATTGCTGCTATCTACCGCCAATCATCTGGTGTGGCTCGGTCGCTACAGTGAGCGATTGTACTATTATGACAGCATCATCAAACAATTGGTGAAAGGCAATATTAAAAAAACACAGTTGCAGCATCTGATTAACCATTTGGGTTTTAACGTTGATCCAAACCAGCCATTAAAGTCGATAAAAGCTCAGATGCTGAGTGACTTGGAACAAGACAAGATACCCAATATTGTCCAATCTATTGAGACCAATGTGCAAGAAGCCAAAGGTGTCATCGGTAAAGACACCGCTGAGCTGTATAACTTGATTAAAAGATTGTCTAGCGCGGGCACATATCGAGCGGCGACGCTACAACTACACGCCTGTAATGCTGCGATGGCGCAAGAGCATCCTATCGTCACGTGCTTTTGGCAACTGGGGCGGCATTTTGAACAACTGGAGCGTACGGTATTTCTCAATGAGGACTCAGTCAATATCAGCCTTGAATTCAAGCACTGGATCAATAAGCTACCAGAAAATACACGCTGGCGTGAGCTGATTCGTCTAACCAATCAGATGATTAAATCGCAACAGCTCAGCGACTTTCAGCTCTTGAGCAAAGAATGCAGCACAATATTGCAGCAAGGGGTCTAACGCAGCATCACTTAATAACAAAACCCTGAGTGCGAAACAATCAGAACAATAGGAGATGCTATGAAACTTCAAATCAGTCACCAAACCAACTATTATTACGATGAGCTGGCACATCGAAGTGTGCAATATATCCGCATGACGCCCATGCAGCTGCCACATCAAATCATTCATCAGTGGAACGTCATGCTACCCAAGGTAGCCACCAGTCAAAAAGATGGCTTTGGCAACGACTGGCTCACACTCAGCCGTAATGAGGCGCATAACAATCTACAAATGCAGGCGTCCGGTATTGTCGAAATTAACACGAGTACAGAACGATTAGAGGATATGGACCATGTTCCCTATCTATTATTTACCGTACAAAGCCCTTTGACAGCGTGCTCAGAAAATATGCGGGCATTTGCAGCGCCTTATCTAAAAACGCTGACTCATGACAGTCTAAAGGCGATGGCCGCTGAGCTACTCACAAAAGTGCCTTATATCAAAAACCTCACTCATGTCGGCACAACGGCTGCTGAAGCTTTTGAAATTGGCGCCGGCGTGTGCCAAGACCATACCCACATCTTTTTAGGGTGCTTACGAGATCAGCAGATTCCAGCGCGCTATGTATCAGGCTATCTCTATGATAATACCGAAAACCACATGGCCAGTCATGCATGGGCAGAAGTATGGCTAGATGGCTACTGGTACACATTTGATATCTCAAATCAGTTGTTCCAGCCAAGCTCTCATGTGTACGTCGCCATTGGCCGCGACTACTTAGATGCAGCACCTGTACGCGGTGTAAGGATGGGCGGTGGTTACGAAAATCTTTACAGTCAAGTACTGGTTTCAAGATTATCATAAATTATTTTCTACGCTCATTTTTACCAAGGATTTGTTATGACTTATTGTGCTGCCATTCGTCTCAAAGAAGGGATGATTTTTGCCAGCGATACTCGCACCAATGCAGGGGTTGATCACATCTCAACCTTTAGAAAACTGTACCAATATGGCGTTGAGGGTGAGCGCTTTATGGTGCTACAAACCGCTGGCAGTTTGGCGACGTCGCAAGCTGTGTTTAATAAACTGCAAAGCGATATTAATTTACGTGCAGAAGGTAGCCTCAACAC
This sequence comes from Psychrobacter alimentarius, assembly GCF_001606025.1. Taxonomy (NCBI): domain Bacteria; kingdom Pseudomonadati; phylum Pseudomonadota; class Gammaproteobacteria; order Moraxellales; family Moraxellaceae; genus Psychrobacter; species Psychrobacter alimentarius. The sequence continues at coordinate 1,683,041 of NZ_CP014945.1, forward strand.
TGTCTCATCGCTGTTTGATGGGGCGCAAATGGTTGGTGAATGCATGCGTAACATCATGGCAAACGCGCAGAGAGTGGCTAATGATAACAATAGCCGCACGTTTACCAGCTCATTTTTATTGGGTGGTCAAATCAAGGGGCAACCGCCCGAGCTATACATGATCTACCCTGAGGGCAACTGTATTCGAGCCACAAGAGACACGCCATTTTTTCAGTTGGGCGAAAGCAAATATGGTAAGCCGATTCTTGATCGCTCAGTCAGATATGACACCAATGTCAATCATGCAGCTCAAGCGTTGATGCTGTCTTTTGACTCCACCCTACACTCCAACTTGTCCGTCGGCATGCCCATTGATTTTGTGATTTATGAAAACGACAGTCTGATGTTACCAAAAGGCCGCCGTATCGAAGAAGACGATGAGTACTTCAAGACCATTAGCCGTCAGTGGTCAGCCGCCTTGCGTAATACCTTAATTGAATTGCCTGAATGTCCAGGCAACTATTGGGGCTAGGTTATCCCGTACTATGAAACCCAATCTAAACCTTTGTCATTACACCAATAAAAACGGAGCGGTGCGACTGTCTTCTGATTGGGCGACATCCCTTGGCGTGCCCTGAGCAACAATTAGTCCGCCTGCATCCCCTGCTCCTGGCCCGATATCAATAATCCAGTCACTATTGCTGGCCACTTGCATATCATGCTCAACCATGATGACCGTGTTGCCAGCATCGACGAGATCATTTAACTGCGTCATTAGCATGGACACATCAGCGGGATGTAGACCAGTGGTGGGTTCATCTAATATGTACAAGGTATCGCCTCGCTGTATACGTTGCAATTCAGTAGCAAGCTTGATGCGCTGTGCCTCCCCCCCTGATAGCTCCGTCGCTGGCTGCCCCAAACGCAAATAGCCAAGCCCAACTTGTAGTAGCGCGTCCAATGCCCGCACAATAGGCGCTTCATCAACAAAAAAATCGTGAGCCGCTTCTACGGTTAAGTCCAGCACCTCGGCAATGTTCTTATCTCGATACGTGACCGCTAAGGTTTCTTTATCATAGCGCTGCCCATGACACACTTGGCAAGGTGCATAAACGCTTGGTAAGAACAACAGCTCAACACTGACAAATCCCAACCCTTCGCAATTTGGACAGCGGCCTTTTGTCGTGTTAAATGAGAAACGCCCAGCATCATAACCACTAGCTTTTGCTTGCTTGGTCGCTGCAAACAGCTTTCGTACATCATCAAATAAGCCAGTATAGGTTGCCAGATTCGAGCGCGGCGTCCGTCCGATCGCTTTTTGGTTGATATTAATCAGACGACGAATATGCTCTATACCAGATATGATGTCACCACCTGTTACCGCTTCAAGCTCTTGCTCAAGCAAATCTGCCTCCCCTATAGGTGTCTCCGTAACCGTTTTTTGTCCCAGTGCCTCATTGATGAGCTCGACTAATGCTTGACTGACAAGGCTCGATTTTCCTGAGCCTGAGACCCCAGTGACACTCGTCATTACCCCAAGCGGAAACGCAACGTCTAAACCTATTATGTTGTTGCGCTCGATGTTTGCAAGCTTGAGCCATGCTATCGGCTCTCTGGTATCAGATTTAGACTGAGCATTAGAGGTTGTATCATCAAAGAGGTATCGACCCGTATGCGACTGTGCAACATCACGCAGTCCCTCTACAGGCCCACTATAGACAATCTCACCGCCATGCGTGCCAGCTTTTGGTCCGACATCGACGATCCAATCGGCATGTCTGATAACACTCACGTCATGCTCCACGACAAACATAGAGTTGCCAGACGCGATGAGCTCATCCAGTGCCCCGAGCAGCGCTTGCGTATCGGCAGGATGAAGACCTGCGGACGGCTCATCAAGGACATAAACCACGCCAAAAAGCTGCGAGCGAATCTGGGTTGCCAGTCGCAATCGCTGAAGTTCACCAGGAGATAATGTGGGTGTCGTACGCTCAAGCGATAGGTAACCCAAACCAAGCCTGGTCAGTGCCTCAACACGAGAGAGAATATCACTAGCAATACGCTGGGCAACGATGGCTTTTTCGCGGTGTGGTGTGTCATCAGCTACTTTGGTATGCGCTGTTTTCTCAAGTTTAATGGCCATTTCAGTTAAGGTTAGCTGTGACAGCTCACCGATATCCAATCCAGCAAACTTGACGGACAGCGATTCTTTTTTGAGTTTTTTGCCATGGCATTCTGGACACTCAGAGATTTGCATAAACTGCGAGACACGTTTTTTGGTACGCGGGCTTTGAGTTGTAGCAAAAGAATGTAAAATAAAGTTTTTGGCACTGGTAAAGGTGCCCATATAATTTGGCTTCTCCCCATTCTCAATCGCCTCGCGCGTTTGCTCAATATTGTACTCAGGATAAACGGGCACGGTTGGCGTGTCATCGGTAAACAAAATCCAGTCGCGCGTTTTTTTTGGCAGTGTGTGCCAAGGTTTATCGATATCATAGCCGAGTGTGGTCAATATGCGACTGAGGTTTTGACCTTGCCATGCTGGTGGCCATGCCGCAATCGCGCGTTCACGGATGGTCTTATTATTATCTGGCACCAACAATGCTTCAGTAACTTCAAACACACGACCAATACCTGAGCAAGTCGGACAAGCACCGTCTGGCGTATTAGGAGAAAACGCGTCGGCATATAGCATCTCTTGGTTGGCTGGATACTCTCCTGCTCGTGAATACAGCATACGCAAACCGTTGGATATAGTGGTTACACTACCGACGGACGAGCGTACTGAGGGTGTACCGCGCTGCTGTTGTAGTGCCACAGCTGGTGGCAATCCTTCGATGCTATCGACATCTGGTTCATCGACTTGATCAATCAGTCGTCTCGCATAAGGAGATACCGAATCAAGATAGCGCCGTTGTGACTCGGCAAACAACGTCCCAAACGCCAGTGATGACTTCCCTGAACCTGATATACCCGTAAAGACCACCAGTGCATTGCGAGGTAAATTAACATCGACGTTCTTTAGGTTATGTACGCGCGCACCCCTTACCTGAATGTTTTCTTGGTCAGGGTTGTATAGAGCGTTTTTAACGATACTTGTTTTATTTGTTTTTTCTAATTCTTTTTGGCTTGCCATAATACTGTTCATTCCTATTAAGTCGTCGTTTATTCCCGAAGGTTCTATTTTTTGTACCATTGGCAGAAATGTTAACACGTACTTAGGTGGTGACATGATGAAGCCTACGTATTAATAGCATAGACGGACAAAACGATAACTTAATCTATCAATTCATGAATAACAAAAAAAAGCTGCATTCATGCAGCTTTTTTAATTGGTAAAAGAGAGACTTTAGTTGTAAGCATGATGGTGTCAGTATTACCCCACCACAAGCCGCATCAATTGGGTACTAATATAACCACCAAACGTCCCCACCGCATAACCGAGAATACCCAAGAACACCCCAACAGGTGCAAGCGACGGATGAAATGCCGTTGCCACGATAGGCGCTGATGATGCACCGCCTGTATTGGCATTAGAGCCAACCGCCAAAAAGAAAAATGGCGCGCGAATGAGTCTTGCGACAACAAAGATAATGGCAACATGGATACTCATCCATAAAAAGCCAATCAATAAGAGACGCCACTGCGAGACAATACCTTCCAAATTAATCTGCATTCCGATGGCGGCAATCAACACAAAGATAAATACCGTACCAATTTTAGACGCGCCAACGTGATCAAGACGACGAATTTTGGTAAAGGAAAAAATAACACCGATCAAGGTAATGATCACCACCATCCAAAAAAACGAGCTGGCAAAGCTATACTGTACTGCCCATTTGTATGGCGCAAAAAAATCTGCAATTTGCCCGCCGGCAAAGTGCGCCACTCCTACCATAGCAAAACATAACCCAAACATCACCATCAAATCATTTAAGGTCGCAGGCCGCGCATGATCACGCTCATAACTTTCGACGGCTGTAATGACTTTATCGATACTGCTGGTATCTGCTTTTAAAAAGCGGTCTATTTTCTCGCTGTGTTTAGCCATTACTAAAATTGCAAGCAACCACAATGAAGCATTGGTTGCATCCACCAAAATCATCATGCCAAACAAATCATCGCTGACACCAAACAATTCTTTCATTGCTGCTTGATTGGCGGCGCCTCCGATCCAACTACCAGCCACGGCTGAAAACCCGCGCCATAAGGTATCATCGACAAACATTTCAGGCGATACCCATTTGGCGATTCCTAAACTAATAGGACCACTAATGATAATGGCAATACTAGCCGCAAAGAACATGGCAATAGCTTTCCAGCCCAACCCCAATATCTTAGGCACATCCATAGATAGGGTCATTAATAATAAACTTGCAGGCAACAAATAGGTTGCTGTGAAACCGTAAATCTGCGAACCAATACCGTCCGCAAAGACGCCCAAACTGTTGAGGGTTGCAGGTATAAAGCAGCACAAAACAATACCCGGTAATACCGCATAAAATCGTCGCCAAAACTTACCGGGCAATCCTTGGGTATAAAAAACCAAACCAATGATGGCCATAATGATGCCAAACGCCAGCGGCAAACTATCAATAGCTAAACTTGAGAAAGCGGGCATCAAATAGCTCCAAAGCATACGATAAAAGCCTGCCAGTATAGACAAGGCAAAAAAAACGCGCAAGCCACTATCTTGTACTTGCCACTCAAAATGGTTGGACTCACACAAACCAATAGACACAAAAAAGCCAGATAACAAGTATCTGGCTTTTTTATTAGCTTTACCGTTAACTTAGTCGCTTTTATAAAAGCCTTCGTTAACCATAAATAATCGTATTATTACGAGTTTTTACCACGGTTGCCGCCGTTTGGACGACCTTGACCACGGCTGTCAGAACGACCTGCTGGGCGACCTTGGCTGCCACTTGGACGACCGCGACCTGTTGCTGCACGCTCACCACGTGGAACGCCAGTGCTATCACCGCGGCTTGGGCCACCAGTGCGCTTGCCTTGATAAGGCTTGCCACCTGAACGCTCATTTGGCTTACCAGATGAATCACGTGGTTTGCCTTGATAACCGCTGTCATTGCTGGCGCGTTGACTGGTTGCTGCGCTGTCACTTGAGCGACCACGGCCTTGACCGCCACCACTAGATTTACCTGCATAGCCACCCGCTGAACGACCACGGCCTTGACCACCGCCGTTAGAGCGTCCGCGACCACGGCCACGACCATTACCTTTGTTTTCGCTAGGCACGTATGTTTTCTTAGGCTCCATACCTTCGATAACACAGACTTCCATTTTGCGATCTAAATAACGGTTGATGGCGTTTAGCTGTGGACGATCATCCATGCTACATAGGCTGATTGCGATACCAGTACGACCAGCACGGCCACAACGACCGATACGATGGACGTAATCTTCTGTCTGACGCGGCAAGTCATAGTTAATAACGTGTGAAATTGCTGGTATGTCTAAACCACGGGCAGCAACGTCAGTCGCTACTAGGATTTTGACTTTACCGTTACGCAAGTCTTGAACGATACGGTTACGCTTGCTTTGTGGCAAATCGCCATGTAGGAAGCTGGCTTTATGACCCGCTTCTTGTAGCTGTTTTGCTAGCTTTTCAGTGCTACGTTTGGTGGCAGCAAAGATAATGATTTGATCCATATCTTGCTGGCAAACGATTTTGTCAAGCAAGCGGTTCTTGTGATCAAAATCATCACAGTAGTACACTTTTTCTTCAATGTGTGCAGATTCTACTTTGATGGATACACGCTCAGGATTTTTAGTGAAGCTAGCTGCGATTTTACCTACTGGGCCATCCCAAGTCGCTGAACACATGATCGTCTGACGATCAACTGGTGCTGCACGCAAGATATCACTGATATCATCAGCAAAACCCATGTCTAACATGCGATCCGCTTCGTCAAGTACCAATACTTCTAGATTTGATAGGTCAACACGGCCTGCATTGATATGATCAAGTAGACGACCAGGTGTTGCAACGATGACTTGGACGCCTTTTTTTAGAGCAGTGATCTGACCGTTGTATGGCGCGCCGCCAACCAATGGTACACAGAATAAACCGCGCATGTCTTTAGAGTAAGTACGGACGCTATCATGTACTTGCTGAGCAAGTTCGCGCGTTGGCGTTAGGATAAGGGCTTTGGTTAGTTTGTCAAAGCTGGTTGCACGGCTCAAACGATCGAGTACTGGGATTACGAATGCCGCAGTTTTACCACTACCTGTTTGCGCTGACAACAATAGGTCACGACCTTCTAGAGCAAAAGGAATGGCTTGTGCTTGGATAGGTGTTGGGTTGGTGTAACCACTACGATCAAGTGCCGTAAGAATTGGTTTGGCAATACCAAGATCGGTAAAGGTAACTTTATTTTCTTCAGCAGCGTCAGTAGTCGCCGCTTGATTATTAGTATCAGTATTTGCTTGAGTGTTGTTGCTTTCGATGATGCCGTTTTCAGCAGCGATTGTAGATAAGATATCAGTCATGAGAATCCTTGGTAAGTATAAGTTGCTGTAAATTCAGCAATCTTGATGCATACCACTGATAACCGTTCATCACGCAGCTTTTATTAACATATCATCGCAGCACATAAAAGTGTCGATAATAAGAAACGAAGCCAATAAAGCCTCGATAATAAATGCGTTTGTGCTGTCTGACGTATTTTGGTGGTAGTGCCGAGTGTCTCATCCTTGCTTGATATAAACGTATTATTAATGCTTTGTCCAAAGCAGATAACCGCATATAACAACCAATTTGACCCCTCTTTACAGGTCAGTAGATAAGATATGAGTCAAAAATAACGATTATTTATATAAAGTGTTATTTAAGTACACAAAATCATCGGCAACAATTACTTATGGTCATCCTAGACCCAAAATCGCAGGCGATGTTATCAATCTCATAATTCACGATAGACTAAGCTAACGTGGCGACGCAGTATATCACATTAAAAAAATATTTGTAGCTGTTTTTTTTGATTAGTGTAGAAACAGTCGCAGGATTGCGGTTTCTACACCCTATTGAGACGTATATCGGCTACTATTATTGTGCTGTTCTAACCTCAGTCACATAGGTGGGTAGCTCCCATGCACCTCCAGCTGCAATCAAACGACAGAGCCCAGTAGTGCTTTCATGGCTTTTTTCAAATGATTTGCCCGTCCATATCCACTCGCTTTTGGCTAAGCAGTCGCCAATACCGCGACCTCTCTGCACTGAGGTTATTTTGCCTTCGTCGTAGCCTGTGGCACTAGTAGTGACCAATGTCGGATTGTAAGGCTTGCTGTCATTCATTACCCACACGCCTGTACCTACATTGTAAGCCCCTCTCCAACATTCATGCTGTACCAATAGTTGTGAACCATTTAAACGATTGATGCGCCATGGCGACTTGTCTGGCAGATTTGGGCAATCACTATCTACTTCTTTCATTGTACCTTTCATAATGGTTGCTAGCTGAGAAGAGCGCATGCCAAATTTTTTATTATTATTAGAAACCGCTTTGGAATTAGGTAATACAAAGCGTAATTTTGGGACAGCCTTTGGGGGTATTACGCTGCTATTGGGCTTAGCCGCACCTTCGCGATCAATAAAGGCGCTTGACGTCCCTACTCGACCTTGGGCTTCGTCCGCCTTTAGCATAACGGCACTAGCGCCTTTATCAGAAAGCTGCCAACGTGAATTGCGCAGTACCAGCTCAATTTTGCTGGATTTGGTTAAGGCATTCAATAATGCGCTTACTTGAGCTTCAGTCAATTCAGCATTGCCTGCAGTGGCTGAAAAAGTTTTGGTTTCGCCATAGTTTTTATCGTTAATAAATAAAGATATGCGATGGCGATCACCCAATTGCATGAGTGCTTTAGACGAGCTTTCTTTAGCACCCCCAAGCTTCACTTTGCCCTCTACGCTGGCATTGGCCCCTGCGCGGCGCACAAGCAATACAGAAACAGGCAGCTCACTATTATTCTCAGCTTGATAGCCAGCCAGCCGGCAAGTCATGGTATTGTCGCAGGCAACCTGCCAGTCTTGATTGACAAACTCAACACCTGCGTGCGCCATGGTGACATTGCTAAGTAAAACTGTACTCATGGCAGCAACCATAGGTATAAGCACATGGTTTTTTATCCTCAATGAGGGCATCTTTTTTATTACATTGGATATAATTGTAGAATAAGTCATGTAGTACGACCTTAAGCATTTATTGACAAATATCGATTGATATTTTTAAAAAATCATGCCGAAATTTTAATAGAAATTAAGCGATGAATATTGATTAAAGACAATCACTCGATCAAGTTAAGATGTTATGTCTTACATAATTTTTATTCATAAAACGGTGACAAACATCTGTCTGTCAGAATATTACTTGCCTATCTTAACGCATTAGTGTTTCTGATTGTTATGATAATGTAGCATTTCGTAAAAATACAGCCACCTATTTATTATAATATACTTATACGTAAATATAATATATCAAATACTACTAAGGCCGATAAGCGGAATACTTATCGACCTTAGTGGTAATATGATGATAAACCAGCCATCGATTTACTTAGTCAATTGGTGTTAATGTCAGGTCAACCGCACGTTTAACCGCAGGACGCTCAGCGATTTTTTTTGCCCAGCGTTGTACATGTTTGTAGTCGTTTACTTGTAAAAATTCTGCTGCCTCATAAAGCTTGCCCAGTACCAGCTGACCATACCATGCCCAAATAATCATATCAGCAATATTGTAATCTTCTTCATTGTTGCCACACATATATTCATTATCTTTTAGATGTGTATCGAGTACATCAAGCTGACGCTTAACTTCCATCGTATAACGATTGATTGGATACTCCAGCGGTTCAGGTGCATAAGCATAAAAATGACCAAAACCGCCCCCTAAGAAGGGCGCGCTACCCATTTGCCACATAATCCAAGACAAACAATCTGCACGCGCCTTGCCTGCTGATACAGGAATAAACTTACCAAATTTTTCTGCCAAATACATTAAGATGGCACCTGACTCAAAAACTGCGATAGGCGCGCTGCTGTCATCGCCTTCTACATGGCTAGAGTGGTCTACCAAGGCTGGAATCTTTGAGTTGGGATTGATTGCCACAAACCCTGAGCCAAACTGATCGCCTTTAGAAATATCAATTTTATAAGCATTATATTCAGCGCCTTTTACACCTAGCTCTGCCAACTCTTCCAATAATATATTTGCCTTTACACCATTTGGGGTATTCAAGGAATACAATTGTAATGGTGCATCACCTACTGGTAGCGGTTTTTCATAACGTGCGCCAGCAGTCGGGCGATTGATGCTAGCAAATTTACCACCGTTTTCTTTGTCTTGTACCCAAACCTTTGGCGGTACATAGGTATTTGTTTGTTCAGTAGCGTGATTGCTTGAATTATTATTGTCCTGACTCATAACATATCCTTAATTTATTTTTTTTGGTGTATATCTATAATGAAGGTTCACTATAACGAGAATTCACCCTTATATTAAAGTCCTCTCTTGTAAGCAATATTGTCGCCTATTGTTTTAGTACTTTATCGCCTCAGCTGACAATCGTTACCTTGAGTCACTTTTATTATCCGTAAGTCTTTCTTATACTACTTGACCTATATGATAACTCGCCACTTATCAATAAGTGGCAAATAATACTATTCGTCTGATTTTATGACAGAATATTTAATGAGATTTACATGGTAACGCTCACCCCAACGCAAGATAAATACCTGCCCTATGTACTAGCGGTAGCGCTATTTATGCAAATTCTAGATGCAACCATTTTAAATACGTCACTACCGCAAATGGCACAAGCGCTTGGCGAGTCGCCCTTAAAAATGCAGTGGGCGGTGATCAGTTATGCACTGACCTTAGCCATATTCATTCCTCTTAGTGGCTTTCTGGCTGACAAATATGGCACCCGCCAAGTATTTTTATCAGCCATCATTATTTTTTGTATTGGCTCATTGTTATGCGCCGCCTCACCAACACTAGATTTTTTGATTGCTTCACGGGTTATTCAAGCCATCGGTGGCGCAATGATGACACCCGTTGCTCGTCTCATATTGGTCAAATCCTATCCACGTAATAAGCTATTAACGGTCATGAATTTTGCGGTCATACCTGCATTGGTTGCGCCGTTGGTAGGACCCATTTTGGGTGGTTATATTGTGCAATACGCCAGTTGGCATTGGATATTTTTGATCAATATACCGATGGGTATAGCCGGTTTTGTGATGGGTAAAAAGCTGGTTCCTGCATTATTCGAAGATACCAAACGTCTTGATTGGACAGGATTTTTATTGTTTGCAGCAGCGGCTTGTGGGTTTACATTGGCTGTAGAGTTTGGCTCGCAGACAGGACATGGGCTTTATGGTCTGCTCTTCGGTCTTAGCGCAAGCCTATTGATAGGCGCTTATATTTGGCATGCCAAACGGCAATCTGCCTCGTTGTTCCCGCTGGCCTTGTTCGATGTTCGTACCTTTCGCATAGGTATCACTGGCAATCTGTTTACACGTCTTGGCATCAGTGCGGTGCCCTTTTTATTACCATTACTGCTGCAAGTCGTGTTTGAATATTCTCCATCAAAGGCAGGCTGGCTCCTTGCTCCTATTGCTGTAGGCGCAATCGGTATCAAGCCCTTTGTGAGTAAGATCATTCAGCGTTACAGCTACCGCAAAGTTTTGATCTACAACACCTCAGTGATGGGCTCACTTATCTTGGTTTTAACGCAGTTTAATGACGCCTCACAATGGCTTTGGTTTATTCCTATTTTGACCATTATGGGCGCTTGTAACTCCTTACAATTCAGCGCGATGAATACCATTACAATTGGTGATCTCCAAGGCGCACAGACCAGTAGCGGCAATAGCTTGATGGCCGTTAATCAACAGCTGGCCATTAGCTTCGGTATTGCTTTTGGTGCAGCCATTTTAAATCTATTACGTGAGCGTATACAGATGGATACGTTAACAGCATTTCAAACCACATTTTTTGTCATGGGTGTATTAACGATTCTCTCTGCAATGGTATTTATGCGCTTGAAACCTGAAGACGGCCGTGGTTTGTATTGACAGTAAAAACGTGACTACCGGTGTTAGCTTCCATAGATTTGTTAAACGTCACACATAAAAATGCCAGCATGGGGTTGGTATAAACCAAAACTCATGCTGGCATCTGATATGGCGTGATCGCCAATCAATGATAGGTTTAACGCTTAGATCGTATCGTCATCATTGATTTGTGATTGAATGTATCGTTCTACGCCCATACTTTCGATTAAGTCTTCTTGAGTCTCAAGCCAATCTTGATATTCCTCATTACCATCTTTTAAAATGGTCAATAACTGACGAGAAACATAGTCGGCCTTTGTCTCACACAAAGTGATGGCATCAGTAATGATAGCGAATTTTTGCTTTTCTAAACGCAAATTGCAATCGATCAACTCTGGCACATCTTCGCCAATAAACATCTTACCGTAATCTTGCAAATTGGGTAAGCCACCTAATAATAAAATACGTGCAATCAAATCATCTGACCATTTCATCTCAGCGATAGATTGTTTGTAAAAATTTTCGTTAAGCGCTTCTAAGCCCCAATGACGGGCAATGCGTGCATGCAAAAAATACTGATTGATGGCAATAAGCGACTGTCCCAGTACCTTATTTAAAGCACGAATGACCTCTTTGTCCCCTTTCATTATTTCTCTCCCTACTTATTTATTGTTTTGGCCAACCATGTCGGCCAGTTTTTATGACTATTTATATCTATTGTGACATTAAATAAGATTGGGAGTGACTTCAGCCACTTGGCTTTGGAGGTAATTTGGCAGACCAATCATGTCGATAAGACGTAACTGCTGTTCAAGCCAATGAGCATGATCTTCTTCGGTGTCTTTTAACTGCTCAACAAGCATCTCACGTGTAACATAATCCCGCTCTTCTTCACACAGCGCAATACCGTCTTTTAGATGCTTCTGTACTTGATACTCTAAATCAAGATCTAGTTGTAGCATCTCAGGAACCGTGGCTCCAATATTGATAGCATCTACAGTCATTTTTGGCGTACCGCTTAGCATCAAAATGCGGCGAATAATGGCTTGCGCGTGTAACGTCTCATCTTCCATCTCATGATGGATACGGTCGTACAACTTCCCGTAATGCCACTCAGCATACATTTCTGAATGTATAAAATACTGGTCACGAGCAGCCAGCTCACCACCTAATAAAAAATTTAAATAATCTATGACTTTTTGGCTACCTATCATAACCCATACTCCTCTATGTATATTTATACATTACCGTATATCTAAAATTCATCACGTAATAGTAGCAATGTCAGTAAAAATCACATGCAATAATATGCTCTGTTACTTTATTTAAATATAGTAACATACAGGCGCTGTATGACATGTAATATTATGAACTAAGAATAAGATGCTAGTTGAGAATCATAATTAGCTAGCGTTTATAAAGGCAACAGGCATTTATCACGTTGAAAAAAACATGAATAAAAGGATAGCTGTTTTTTTGAAAAGTACTGTAGAAATTTGCCAATTACCCTGTGTCTTTTATATATTGAGGGTAAAGACATGAGATTAGATGTACTGTGTTTTATAACAATACATCTAAGATATTTAAAATAGAGAATTTTTAGATTCACTATATTTAGACAGCATAGGCTAGGATATCTAATTTCGCATGGTGTTCATCTAGGTAATCATTTACCATTGGCTCGCAGCAGCCACAGCAGGTTGCAACGTCGAGCGTATCTTTTAGACCTTCAAGAGTATCAATACCTGAAGCAATAGCAGCTTTGATTTGTTTTTCTTTTACGTCATTACAGATACATACGTACATACACCAGCTCTCCTGAGTACCATCATTCGGTAACTACTTTACTGCTTATAAATATTGGGCATTGATGACAAATCTTGTAGATCAATAAATAGTCACCCACCCACTTCACTGCCTATCAATTTGCTACCTAATAAAATTCTGCGTAGCAATTTAAGTATAATAACGATAATTATTATCATTTGCAATAGTATTTTACAATTGAGTGCGCAAAAAAATAGCCTTCTATTACAGTCAGTTAACTGATGTAGATTAATATGGTTACTACTGTAACTAAACAAGATAAAAGGTAGTAAATTGACGACGAACTGTAATTTAGCTTATCTTTTAATCGATTTTGTAGATAACTGCTGTTATATTGAAGGCCTATTAATCTAGCCTTATTGGAACTATTCTATGTCTGATAATAATTTTACAATACGACCTATTGAGTTGTTTAAAGTCTTATCTGATCCGACGCGCTTAAAAATATTTCAAATATTATTCCGAAAAGAAGCACGTTGTGTGGGTGAGTTGGTTGACATATTGGACCAGCCGCAGCCAACCATATCTCGTCACTTGAACCATCTAAAGAAACTGGGTATTTTGAGCTGTGTTCGTGATGGTACTTGGATGTGGTATGAGGTTGCTGATGATTTACCCGAATGGTGTGAGCATATTCTAGAGATTACCTACAAGCAAATATTGACCAAAGACATTGATATGTCAGAACCTGCTTAGATAGAGGGTGTATACAGCAAGACTGGCTTTTAGCACGGATTAAAGGCAATAAAAAAGACCCATTTAAGATAGGTCTTTTTTATTGCCTTTAAGAAGCTAATCGTTCCAACACTATAAGTCTATAGCGTACTCTCAGTTTTTATACAAGATTCAATTATATAAAATACCATTCTATACAAGATCGAGGAAATCACTGATGAAAGCATTGGCTGGCTGATGTATCAACTCTTCCGATGTTCCCACCTGCTCTACACGTCCTTGGTTCATAACCACAATCTCATCAGATACGGCACGTGCTTCTTCTTGATCATGAGTAACCATAATACTAGTAATACCCAGCTCATGATGAATATTTTTTAGCCAAGTGCGTAGCTCTTTACGTACTTTGGCATCCAATGCGCCAAATGGCTCATCAAGTAATAGTAGTTTTGGCTTGACAGCAAGCGCCCGTGCCAGCGCAATCCGTTGACGCTGTCCGCCTGATAGTTGGTGCGGATAAGCATTGGCAACTTGGGGCAACTGTACCAAATCTAACAGTTCTGCGACACGCTTATTAATCTCAGCTTTGTTAGGTCGCTCATTTTTTGGCAATAACGTCAATCCAAACGCCACATTATCAGCGATGTTTTTATGACGAAACAATGCGTAATGCTGGAACATAAAACCAATATGACGTTTTTGCACAGGGGTATTGGTGACATCCAAATCATCAAACAGTATTTGTCCAGAGTCCGCGTACTCCAAACCTGCAATGATGCGCAGCAACGTGGTTTTACCACAGCCTGAGGGTCCAAGCAACGTGGTTAGCTTACCCGTTGGTACGGTAATGTTGATATCGTCTAAGGCTACGAAATCACCAAACTTTTTATTAACGTTACGAATCTCGATACTCATAATAATATCTCTTATTGTCTCTTTTGGCGTATCGTATCAGTGTATCTGGGCGACACCCAATGTCTCAATTATCAGTGGTTAAAATCATACTGCTGACTTAAATACCATTTATTTTTACGGCTTATCTTGATTGGTAGGAATGGTCGCACTCGCACTTGCTGGTAGCTCGGGTGCGCTTGCCAACCTTTCAGACTTAGCAAATTTACGCTCTTGCAGCTTGGTCATGACCTGCTGAATCAGTAAGGTGATTAGCGCTAGGGCCGCAAGTAAGCTCGACAAAGCAAACGCAGCGGTAAAGTTATAATCATTATAAGCAATCTCAACCAACAGTGGCATCGTATTGGTTTCGCCACGAATGTGACCTGATACCACGCTCACAGCACCAAACTCCCCCATCGCGCGCGCATTGGTCAGAATCAAACCATATAGCAACGCCCATTTAATATTGGGTAATGTCACATGCCAAAAAGTCTGCCAACCAGAGGCTCCCAGAGTCAGTGCGGCTTGCTCTTCACTATCACCTTGAGTCTGCATTAATGGTATCAGCTCACGTGCGACAAAAGGAAAAGTCACAAATAGGGTTGCCAAAACAATACCAGGGACCGCGTAAATAACTTGGAAACCCATGCTCTCAAGCCAGCCGCCAAGGGTAGAGTTCAGACCAAACAACAATACAAACATCAAACCTGCAACCACGGGCGACACAGAGAATGGTAAATCAAGTAACGTGGTGACCAGCTGCTTGCCTTTGAACTGATAACGCGTGACCAACCAAGCGATAGCAATACCCATTACCATATTAATTGGCAAGACAATAGCAGCCGTAATGAGGGTAAGCTTGATCGCCTCCAATGCTTCTGGATCGACCAGCGAGGCAATATACAACTGCCAACCACTCTTGAAGGCTTCATAGAATACCGCCAACAACGGTATGACCAACATGACAACCATAAACAAGACAGCAATCACGATGAAAATGCGACGTACCCACGGTGTATCTTTGGTGGCAGGATTTCTTTGGTAGTCGTAGCTATTGGATATTTGCATATTAGCGAGCTCCTACGCGGCGAGACAGCTTCCACTGCACGATATTAATGGTCAATAAAATCACAAAGGAGATCAGTAGCATAAATAACGCAACAGCGGAGGCACCTTGAACATCGAACTGCTCAAGCTTACTGATAATAATAAGTGGCAAAATCTCAGACTGCATCGGAATATTACCGGCAATAAAGATGACTGAACCATACTCACCAGTGGCACGCGCAAACATCATACCTGCACCCATCAATAAAGCAGGCAGTAGCTCTGGTAAGATAACCTTTCGAAACGTGGTCAAGCGATTGGCACCTAACACCGCTGAGGCTTCTTCAAACTCAACCGACAGCTCTGCGAGCACAGGCTGAACAGCACGGACAATGAATGGAAAGCTAACCACGACCAACGCGAGCCAAATCCCGATGGGCGTAAATGCTACCTGTATGTCAAACTTTGCAAACCACTGTCCAATCAAGCCATTCGGGGCATAAAGCGTGGCAAGGGAGATACCCGTCACTGCTGTTGGCAACGCAAAAGGCAGATCGACCAACGCATTGATTAGTGACTTACCCCAAAACTCATAACGTACCAGCACCCAAGCAACCAGGGTTCCAAACACCATATTGGTCAGCATGGCCAAAAACGACATCCATAAGCTCAGCTTAATAGCAGCGGTGACCTGCGGCTGAGTAATGGTTTCCCAAAATCCAGTCCAGCCCATCTGCGTTGTGGTATAGGCCATCATGGCAAACGGTAGCACCACCAATAACGATAAGCTAAAGACAGTAATACCCATGCTTAAACCAAAACCTGGCAACACATTGCGTTGACGCAAACGTGTCAGCCAACCTTTTTTAGGCGGTTTACTGGCAGAAGAAGATGTTGCACTCATAGTGATGTCCTATTGCCTATCTGATGGTACTTATCGTAAGACCATGTTATATCGAGTTTATGGTTAGTACGTCTGTGTTAGAAAGCCTATGTTATAAAGGACATAGCGCAGAACGCCATGTCCTTTATGGTTGTTTATGACTTAATGCTCATATCTATTGCATGACAAGACGTGGTCGAGCCAGCGCTAACATTGCCGTTAAACGGTAATTATTTTGGCGCTTTGATGGCCAATTGATCGAATACACCGCCATCGCTGAAGTAAGTACTCATGATTTCATCCCATGACCCAAACGCATCATTTGGACGGAAGGTTTCAACTGGTGGCAACTTGTCACTGTTTTTATCAAGAACGCTTTTGACACTAGGACGTAGGTAGAGGTCAGCTGCCAACTGCTGAGCAGGTTCACTCCATAGGTAGTCAAGATAAGCTTTTGCTGCGTCAGTAGTACCTTTTTTGTCAGTCACCGACTTCACAACTGCTACTGGACTTTCTGACTTGATAGAGTACTTTGGATATACAATGTCTACTTTACCAGCACCAAAGTCAGTGGCAGCAAGATTGGCTTCGTTTTCAAACGTCACTAACACATCGCCAATACCACGTTGAACAAAAGTGGTCGTGGCAGCACGTCCGCCATTCTCATAAACTTTGACGTTTTTGAGCATATCTTGCACATAGTTTTTAGCGGCTGCTTCTTCGTTATTGAAAGCATGCAAGCCATAACCATAAGCACCTAAGAATGCATAGCGACCATTACCCGTCACTTTTGGGTTGGCCATGACAATCTCAACACCCTCTTTGGTCAAATCTTGCCAATCATTGATGCCTTTTGGATTGTCTTTACGCACCAAAAACACGATGGTACTGGTAAATGGCACTGCATTATCTGGGAATTTGCTTTGCCAATCTGATTCAACCAACCCTTTTTTCTCAAGCAGCTCAATATCAGAGCCTTGGTTCATGGTTGCCACATCTGCTTGCAAGCCATTGGCTACAGACAGCGCTTGCTTACTTGAACCACCATGTGACTGATTGATGTTGATGTTAGCATTTGGATTTTCTGCTTTATAATGCTCAATAAATAGCGGGTTGTAGTCTTTATAAAAATCGCGGGCCACGTCATAAGAGACGTTTAGTAGCTCGATATTTTGACTGTCTGTCGCCGCACCATCCGCATTTGCAGTTGTGTCTGCCTGCTCATTGTTGCTACAGCCAGCAAGACCCAAGGTTAATGCAACGCCTGCCATACCTAAGACGTTCAGTGCTTTACTTTTCTGTTGATATCGCGCGGCGTATGTCATAAATCCCTCAAAGGTATCTGTTAAATAATATCAGTATGCTAACAGCGCTATCTTATTATGTTTAATGATGAATATGCGTATGTTATTGCCAAAATGGAATAAAACAATGCTGGCTTTAACGCGATAAGGAGATTGGCAAAAATTCTTAATAGCGTTACCAATAGACCATCAAAAATATATCTACGACCGTGGTTTTTGGTTTTCTGGACAGCCTATTGGTCAAATATCACGTTGCCATTACTTACTGCTTTGCTTGTGCTAGCTGATCAAAACGCCCACCATCTACAAAGAATGTTTCCATGATTTTCTCCCATGAGCCCAAGACGCTAACTGGTTCAAAGGTTGCGATGGCAGGCAAAGTATCTTTGTGCGCAGCAAGGACTTGCTCATTGCTAGGACGCATATACATCTGAGCCATGAGCTCTTGAGCTGGGGTTTCCCATAGACCTTTTAGATACGTGTTCGCAGCGTCAGTCCTTCCCGCTTTATCGGTAACGGCTGTCACGACTGCCACTGGGTTGTTGATCAACACAGAATAACTTGGATAAACAATATCAACCTGCCCTTTAGCAAAGTCTTTGGCCGCCAAATGGGCTTCATTTTCAGTGGTAATCAGCACATCGCCAAGCCCGCGCTGGGTAAAGCTGGTCGTCGCTGCACGCGCGCCATTGTCATAAGTAACCACGTTTGCCAGCATGTCTCTGATAAAGCCATCAGTTTTGACGTGACTGTCTGGGCTTTCTTTAAACTGATGCAAGCCATAACCATAAGCGCCCAAAAATGCATAGCGAGCGGTGCCACTGGTCTTTGGATTTGGCATAACGACCTTAATATCGCTACGTGCTAAGTCTGACCAATCTTTAATGTTTTTTGGATTGCCATTACGCACGAGTAACACCATGGTACTGGTATAAGGGACAGCGTTGTTTGGTAGTGCTTGCTTCCAATCGGTGGCAACCAACCCCTTTTCGACCAACAGGTTCATGTCACTTTCTTGGTTAAAGGTCACCACATCTGCTTGCAAGCCATTGGCAACGGACAGCGCTTGTTTACTTGAACCACCATGCGACTGCTTGATATTCACTTTACTGCCTGGATTCTCTTTTTGATAGTTTTCGCTAAAGAGTTCGTTATAATCCTTATAAAAATCACGTGATACATCATAAGAGACATTCAGTAGACTAACGTTTTTTGAACTGCCATCGGTGCTTGACGCATCTTGTGCTGTTTTGGCGTTGTTAGAGCCGCAGCCCGTCACCAATAAAGTCATTGCTAGTACGCCACTCATGCCAAGCAGTTGCGCCTGTGCGCCTTTATTATTAGGTTTGGGTGTTTTTTTGCTTATTGATTGCATAAATATTCTCGATAAAGTGTTAGCGCCATTTTTTTAGAATTTCGCTATCAGGTATAAAGATGATAACGACTTAAGTGCGGCTCTATGGATAATGATCATATGCTAGCAGCTTGTTTGAAAAAGGCTTAATGACGAATCAGCTTATCGAGTGATTAACTTGGCATAAGTAATGTTATTATTGTTTCTCATACGATGGGTTTTTTGGCTATCCGTAACAGCGGCGAGTAGATAAAATTTTTAATCGAAAGAGATAGCAATCAAGTCCCTGAATTTTGCCTATTACGTCCACGGTTTGAATACACTACTGTCAGTACATTAACTTCTTATCGTTTTTTTTATTTAATCGTTTCCCTAATACTATTCTAGAGGTATTCCATGACCACTCATCTTCCCCAGGGTTTTCGTTTTTTTGTCGCAGTCTCATTGACCACTTCGGTTTTGTTGACGTTGAGTGGCTGTCATAGCGTGCCCAGTAATACCGCTAACCAAGTGGCGAGCTCCAACAGCCCCACACTCGCGCCAGTCATGCAAGCGGTGGTGGGAGATTATGCCGATGAAGGCTATACTGATCGCGCGCAAGGCTATGACTGGATTGGTGTGATGGTACGAGCGGCAGGTGATAAACAGATTGACATTAAGATACGAGCGCGCAGTGATCTCAAAAAACCCACTTGTCAGTTTGATGGTAAAGCTGTGCTGATGGGTCAAGACGAGGCACATGGCATCATGTTTCAAACCAACGCCAATAACACTCAGATCTTTTTTCAGTTTAAAGAAAACACCCTAACCATTGATGGGCAAGAGTCAGGCGCATTAAGTTATTTTTGCTCTGGTGGTGGCTCATTGGCAGGCACATATCAAAAGCTAGGAGCCCCGTTGGAGTTGGCTCAACCGCATTGAGTGCAAAACTGGAAATAAAAAAGAGAATCGGATATATAGTCCGATTCCCTTTTTTAATATTTAACGTTTGGCCTCTTTTATACAGCAGAAGCACCCGTTAGCTTAACTTCAGCACGCTCCTCGCGCGCAATGCCAGCATAATAATTGCGCAAAATCTCTAACACTTCTGGACGACTAAAGTTCTCTGGCACGTTTTCATCTTCTGATAGGGCTTTACGCAGTTTTGTACCAGAAACCTTAACATGCTCAGACGCATCATGCGGACACGTTTTATCAGATGCCATGGCGTTACAAGCATTACACCAGAATGTCCAGCCAATCTTTAATGGCTGAGTGATTAAGTCGTCTTTGCCAACCTGCTCAAAGATGGTCTGCGCATCAAAAGCACCATAGTAATCACCAACGCCAGCATGGTCACGACCAACGATCAGATGACTACAGCCATAGTTTTGACGGAACACAGCATGTAGCAGTGCCTCACGAGGTCCAGCATAACGCATGTCTAATGGATAACCAGCTTGAATCACGGTGTCTTTTCTGAAGTAATTATCAATAAGGGTTTTGATCGCTTCTTGGCGCACTTCTGCTGGGATGTCACCTGGTTTTAGAGCGCCTAACAAGGAATGAATCAACACTCCATCACAGATTTCGATAGCAATCTTGGCCAAATATTCATGCGAGCGATGCATCGGATTACGAGTTTGGAATGCAGCGACTGTTTTCCAGCCTTTAGCATCTAGAATTTCGCGGGTTTCAGCGGGCGTTTTATAGATCTCTGGATATAATGTTGGGAACTCGCCTTCACTTAACACCTCAACGCTGCCGGCGACATTGACCGCTTCTTGATTCAAGACTTGTTGAACCCCAGGGTGCTCTGAATCTGTTGTGGTAAATACTTTTTGGCACTCATATTCTTTATCAATCGTATAGGTTTCTTCTACCGTTAAAATACCCATGATCTCGCCATCTTGCGCCACCAATGCCACTTTGTCGCCTTGATTCAAGCTGTCAGCAGTTTCTTTGGGCGCAGATAAAGTGATTGGAATCGGCCAAAACAAACCAGCGTTGTCGCCGCTTTGCAAGCGCATGTCATCTACCACGCCTTTCCAATCCGCTTGATTCATAAAGCCGTTTAATGGTGTAAAACCACCAATACCAAACATAATCAAGTCACCACGCTCTCTTGAGCTTAAGGTAATTGTTGGTAGTGTGCTGGCAAGCTTTAGTGCTTGGGCTTGAGCTTCGCCATTTAATAATAAGGGCTTAAGCGCTGTGCTACCGTGCGGAGGAACAAGTTTCGATGTGGTCTGATTCTGAGTCTGTGTCATAGGAATGTTAAAACCTTACATGAAGAAAAAAGTGGTCAGAAAAATAAGAGATAACGCAAGAAATAGCCAAAACCGAAAAGTGTGCCAATAATCAGACGTTAAATATGATAAGCATAGGCTACCTAACTTTCTTTATGAAAATTTATGCTGTGTTTGGATATGGATATGTCTGAAAGGAATTTATGTTTATGGAAGCAAGCTTATATGATGGTAAGCTGAATTATTCATCATGCGATTGGCAATAAAACCTATTACACACGCAAATCAATATCAATGCTGCCATTAAGCTTAAAAACAAAATTGAGATTACGTCATGTATCAATATAATTACGCTGACCAAACCTTAGTAGAGGAACGCGTCGCCCAATTTCGCGACCAAACCAAACGTTTTTTGGCAGGTGAGCTGCCAGAAGAGCAGTTTTTGCCGCTGCGTCTACAAAACGGTCTTTATATTCAGCGTTACGCACCAATGTTGCGTATTGCCATTCCTTATGGCCTCTTTGCTTCTTATCAGTTGCGCAAGCTAGCAGAAATCACGCGCAAGTATGACAAAGGCTATGGGCACTTTACCACCCGTACCAATATTCAGCTGAATTGGCCAAAACTTGAAAACGTTCCAGATATTTTGGCAGAGCTGGCCTCAGTACAGATGCATGCGATTCAAACGTCGGGCAACTGTATTCGTAACACCACCACTGACCCTTATGCTGGTATCCACCAAGAAGAGATTGCGGATCCGCGCCCTTATTGTGAGATTATTCGCCAGTGGTCAACCTTTCATCCTGAATTTGCGTTTTTACCGCGTAAATTTAAGATTGCGGTGGTTGGCACTGCCAATGATCGTGCCGCAACGCAAGTGCATGATGTAGGACTACATTTAAAAACCAATGAAGCCGGTGAGCTTGGTTTTGAAGTGCTGGTTGGCGGCGGGCTTGGTCGTACACCAGTGATTGGTAAAGTGATCAATGAGTTTTTACCGCGCCAGCACCTGCTCAGTTATTTGGATGCAATTTTACGCGTTTATAACTTACATGGTCGCCGTGATAATAAGTACAAAGCTCGTATCAAGATATTGGTTGAAAGCATGGGCGGCCCTGCCTTTGCCAAATTGGTCGATGCTGAGTGGGAAGCGCATACCAAAGACGGTCCGCTGACGTTGACCGAGGAAAATTTTGCGACTGCCAGCAGCTTTTTCACTGAGCCTGACTATCTGACTTTTGATACTCTACAAGTGCAGTCTGATTTGCAAAAGCAGCTGGATGCTGATAAAGATTTTGCCAATTGGTACAACCAAAATACAGTGGCGCATAAAGTTGCGGGTTATCGTGCCGTGGTAATCTCTTTGAAAGCTGGTGTGGTCGATGGTCGCTATGTGCCTTCAGGTGATGTGAGCGAGTCACAAATGGACGCCCTTGCCGATCTTGCTGATAAATATAGCTTTAGTGAACTCCGCGGTACGTATCAGCAGAATTTGGTCTTCGCTGATGTACAGGCCAATCAGCTGTATGAGTTATGGCAACAGTTATCTACCTTGCATTTGGCTCGTGCCAATATCAACACACTCACAGATATGATCGTCTGCCCAGGCTGGGATTATTGCTCGCTTGCCAATGCGACGACCCACAACATCGCTGAGCAAATCGAAAAACAGTTCGATGACCTTGACTACCTATATGACTTGGGTGAGATTCGTCTCAACATGTCTGGCTGTATGAATGCCTGTGCCCATCACCATACGGGTGATATCGGTATCTTGGGTGTTGATAAAAAAGGTGAGCACTGGTATCAAATCAGCCTTGGTGGCAACTCCAGTAACGACGCTAAAATCGGTAAAATATTGGGCAAAGCTGTGCCAGCAACTGATGTAGCGGTTACCCTACAAAAAATTCTAGATGTTTATCTAGAACAGCGCGTAAGCAATGAGCAAGACGTTGAACGTTTTGGCGATCTGGTTGATCGTGTTGGTATTGCGCCCTTTAAGGAGAAGGTCTATGGGTAATCATCATGTGTTAAACCATGAAGGTGTTGATATCAGTCAAAACGATACGTGGTTAGCGCTTAGCACTAATGAGCTGCCAGATGGTATCGCACTGTCTCATATATCATTACTTGAGCTACTACAAAAACAAGAAAAACTTGAGGTCTTACTGCCCCTCTCTGATTTACTAGATTCGGCAGGCAAACTTGCTGGCGGTCTCTTAGAGCAAGTGAGTGACCTCGTAACCCAACATGCCAGTCGTGTTGGCGTATGGGTGACCGCGAATAGTGATACGGATCTACTGATTGGCTTGTCAGAGTTTTTGTTACAGCAAGATTTGATTGTCATTCATGTGCCTGCTTTCACCGATGGACGTGGTTTTAGTTACGCCCAAACCCTACGCCAAATCGGCTACAAAGGGGAGATCCGTATAGCAGGACAGTTTGGCCGTGATCAAATTGCCTATCTGCTGCGTACTGGCGTCGATAGCTTTGTGCTGAATGAGCATGATATGCAATCTATCTCGGATATCAATCAAGCATTTAGTGCACTTTCCAGCAGTTATGATGGTCGCAATGCCGCTGCATTACCGATGTTTTCAGGCAGCTAGTTCTCGGGCACCTAATTTTATTATTAAATTTTAATTAATCACTTTTATATTAATCACCATTAAGGAATGTATCATGAGCCAATTACACCCAAACCTAGATATCGATCAAGCAAACCAAGACTTGCAAGGCAAATCACCAGAAGAAATCGTGGCATGGGCATTAACGCAAGCGAAAAACCCAATCATCACAACGAACTTCCGCCCTTATGAATCAGCCATCTTACATTTGGTTGCTAAGCAGC
Organism: Psychrobacter alimentarius; assembly: GCF_001606025.1. NCBI lineage: Bacteria > Pseudomonadati > Pseudomonadota > Gammaproteobacteria > Moraxellales > Moraxellaceae > Psychrobacter > Psychrobacter alimentarius. The sequence continues at coordinate 1,707,157 of NZ_CP014945.1, forward strand.
ATCCTGACATCACTGTACTGTGGGTTGATTCAGGTTACAATACTGATGCGACCTATCAATTTGCCAACAAAGTTATCCGTGATTTGAACTTAAACGTCATCACGTATATTCCTAAGCAAACAGCCGCTTACCGTGATGCAACCATGAACGGTATCCCAGGAATCGATAACCCACAGCATGATGAGTTTACGGATCAAGTAAAACTTGAGCCATTCCGCCGTGCTTTGGATGAGTTAAAGCCTGACGTCTGGTTCAACGCCATTCGTAAAGATCAGACCGAATTCCGCCAAGGTCTTGATGTGCTTAGCTTATCAAAAGATGGCGTGTTAAAAGTCGCGCCATTGTTTGAGAAAACCGATGCGGATCTAGACGTTTATCTTGATGAGCATAACCTACCAAATGAGTTTGATTATTTTGATCCAACCAAAGTAGAAGAAAGCCGTGAGTGTGGTCTGCATACTCAGTTATAATATTCGATAACCACTCACAGCATTACGCAACAATAAAAAAGCCCTCTCATTTTGAGAGGGCTTTTCTATTGTTGGGAATATACATAAGAGTCGTTCGTTATACTGTTGACGACTATGTTGGCAACGACTAAAGCTATTTGCGACCTAGCACCCAACCGCCATCCATCAAAACGTTAGCGCCTTGCATATAATTAGAATCATCAGATGCCAAAAATACGGCAAGTGCAGCAATCTCTTCAGGCTTACCAGCACGCTGAGCAGGAATACGCGCTAGACGTTCATCCTCAATTCCCTCAGTCATTGGTGTTTCTATAAAACCTGGCGACAATGTATTAACTTTGATGCCCTGACTACCAAAATCGAAAGCTAACTGTTTCGAAAACCCTAAAATAGCATGCTTGGATGTAACATATGCTGAGCCGCCCGGTCCAGCCATTTGTGTCGCTTGCGAACCGACATTGATAATGGCGCCGCCGCCTTGCTTAATAAAATGCGGAATTACCATTTTGGAAGCCAGATAAGGCGCTTTGACATTAATCGCCATCAATTTATCGTAAAAATCTTCTTCTAGCTCAACAGCATTATCATAAGCATCATGAATACCAGCACCGTTATATAAGATGTCAATCTGACCATAAGTCGTTAATGCTTTGTCAACAACGGCTTGAATATCGCTCTTTTCCGTCACATCAGCCTTTACAAAAATGGCGTCTTGATTGCTGTCTTTAATATCTTTAACAATTCGATTACCGTCTTCCTCATCGCGTCCTGTGACGACTACTTTAGCGCCTTCATTAGCAAATGCCTTAGCCGTCGCTTCACCCAATCCTGAAGTGCCACCAAATATAATCGCCACTCTGTCTTGTAATTTCATAGTATGCTTACTCTTTTTTAATTATCGATATACGATGGAAGATCCTAAGACATGCTAGCACACCCTAATTTTGGAATATGTTAGCGTGTGTTAGAAAATTTATTGATTTGAGAAAGTCATTTCATCTATTCCTATTGGCAAGAAAAATATCGTTTTTTATCTCAAAAACGAATATGCTAATGCCAATTCACTAGGTGAGAGTGTGTCTGTGATACCTCATAATGGCGGCATCCCTCATACCTTTTCTATTATTTATAATAAATAACTCAATATATGGTGACGCTATGAACACCTTCCCGCTATTTTTCAAATTAGAAGGCCGTAAAGTGCTCATCGTGGGCGGCGGCGAAGTGGCACTGCGTAAAGCTGACTTGCTGAGCCGTGCTGGCGCGTGCATTACGATTCTTGCGCCTGATATCAGCCATGAGATACAAGCCTTGCTAACGGATGATAAACACGAATTTATCTACGAGAATTACGATAAAGCTCATATGTCAGGTGCACGCGTGATCATTGCTGCGACTGACGATGAAACGCTTAACCATGAGATTCACGCCGATGCGACTGAGCTAAATATCCCGGTCAATGTGGTCGATACGCCGCCATTGTGTGATTTTATTTTTCCAGCGATTATTGACCGTAACCCCATTGTGATTGGGATTTCATCCAATGGTAAAGCGCCCGTATTGGCACGGCTATTACGGGCACGCCTTGAGACACTAATTCCGCAAGGCTATGGTAAATTGGCCAAGCTGGCAGGTGATTTCCGTAGTGAGGTAAAATCCAAAATACCAACGCTCACTGGACGGCGGCAGTTTTGGGAGCGTGCGTTTGAAGGTCAAGTCAGCCAGCTGATGTTTGCTGGCAACGAAAATGAAGCAATCGCACAACTCAAAGCCGACCTAGACCGTACCGCAGAAGCACTTGATGAGAAAAAGGCAACAGAACAGACGGTAGCAGCTGCCGTATCAGATGACTCAGTAGACGCTCAAACCCCAGTGGGCGAAGTCTATATTGTTGGCGCAGGCCCAGGTGATCCAGAACTGCTCACCTTTAAAGCGCTGCGCTTGATGCAGCAAGCAGATATTGTTTACTACGATGCGCTGGTATCACCGCAAGTGTTGGATTTGTGCCGCCGTGATGCGGACAAAGTATTTGTGGGTAAAAAACGCAGCAATCACGCAGTGGCACAGCTCGGTATTAATGAGTTATTGGTCAATAGCGCTAAGCAAGGTCGCCGCGTAGTACGTCTAAAAGGTGGTGATCCCTTTATCTTTGGACGTGGCGGCGAAGAGATTGAGAGCCTACGTGCTCATGGTGTGCCTTATCAAGTTGTACCAGGTATCACAGCTGCTAATGCCGCAGCAAGCTACGCGGGCATTCCGCTGACCCATCGTGACCATTCGCAATCCGTGCGTTTTGTCACAGGCTTTTTGAAGGCAGGCGCGCCCAATAGTAATTTTAAAAACTTTTTGGATACCGATGAGACTGTGGTGTTTTACATGGGTCTACATTCACTGGAACGGTTGACTGAAGGTTTGATACAGGCCGGTCGCAGCCAAGATACACCCATTGCCATTGTATCCAATGCCAGTATGCCCAACCAGCAAGTATTAACAGGCACACTTGACACCATTGTCGCCAAACAAGCGCACGCGCAATTACCAACGCCTGCCCTATTGATCATGGGCGATGTGGTCAGCTTACATCACGATTTGTCTTGGTATAATCAGTACAATCAAAACAGCGATGACACAGCGGATAACTGGTTACGCGAAGGCATATCAAGTCTTAATAAAGACAAAAAATCATCTACAAGTCAGCAAGCACATGCGCTTTCTATGGTTGCCAATCTTGCTGAGTGACAAGAGAGTATTTAAGATCTTAGCTTAAACACCTACTGACAACATCAAAAGCCCTGCCAAATAATTGGTAGGGCTTTTTTCTATAATGCAACAGAGCAAACCTGCCCAAATCTTGCTAGAATAAAACCTGTCTATCCAATGTTCGCACGTTTAATGATAAGCCCTACTATGTCCATACCTGACACGCCCAAATATGCTGCCACAAAATCTCTAAAGATTTTGCACACCTCCGATTGGCATTTGGGGCGACGTCTCTACGGTCGCCTTCGTTATGATGAGTTCGAATCATTTTTGCAGTGGCTAGAAGACACTATTAGCGCACAGCAAGTGAATATATTGATTGTCGCGGGTGACATCTTTGATACCATGACGCCCAGCAATAAAGCCCAAGCGCTATATTATGAGTTTTTGGGTAGGGTCTCACGTTCCTGCTGTCAGCATGTGGTCATTGTCGCAGGCAATCATGACTCACCAACATTTTTGGATGCGCCAAGCAATGTGCTCAAATTTTTGAATGTTCATGTGATTGGTACGGCTTGTGATAATTTAGAAGATGAAGTATTGGTCTTAGGTGATGATAATAACAATCCTCATTGCATCATCGCCGCTGTGCCCTACTTGCGTGATCGTGATGTGCGTAGCAGTAGCGCTGGCGAGTCTGCGGATAGCAAGGATGCCAATGTTATCAAAGGTATTCGCACCCACTATGATGAAGTAGCAAGTATTGCGAAAGGAAAGCAGGCAGAATTAATAAAAATTCATCAACGGCATATTCCTATCATTGCCACAGGTCATCTATTCGCTGCTGGTGGCAAAACAACCGATGATGATGGCGTGCGCGATCTCTATGTTGGCTCACTTGGCAAAATCTCCGCTGATATGTTTGATAAGAGTTTTGACTATGTCGCCCTTGGGCATTTACACGTCCCGCAGCGCGTTGGTGGTCTTGAAAGTATTCGCTACTCAGGCTCACCTATTGCGATGGGGTTTGGTGAAGCTCGCCAGCAAAAGCAAGTTTTACTCATACAGTTTGGTGCTACTGAATCTTTTGACAATGATAGCTTAAGGCCAAACGCCATTCCTCAGCTTGCCAGCACAGATACTAACGTTAAAACTGACACGATTGAAACGTCAGCAGAAAAAACCATTAAAAAAGCACCCATACAAGCTGGTTTTATAGATGACTTGTTTGGCTTTGACGAGCCAGCTGCTAATCATGAGATGGCAACAACAGCTATTCAAGAGGATACTGACGACCAGCAAGAGCAAGAGCAAGACCATAAATCCAAACCTAATAATGACTCAGATCAAATGCAAGTCACGTCCCTACCCGTTCCAACATTTCAACAACTGGCACAAATATCTGGTGACTTAACAATGATCGCCAATACCATCAAAGCGCTGATCTTAACAGAATCGATTTGGTTAGAAATTGTCTATACAGGTGACGAGATTGTCAGCGATTTACGCGAACAGGTACAAGGGATGGTAGAGGATTTGCCATGTGAGGTATTAAAAATTAAAAACACGCGTACTTATAATAAAATTCTTAATCAGCAGCAAACCTCTGAGAACTTGCAAGACTTAAATGAGATGGAAGTGTTTGAGCGCTGCTTGACGATAAATGATGTGGCTGATTCTCAAAAAGACTCATTGCGCGATGCCTATGGTCAGATACTTTATCACTTACATCATGAGGACAGACAGGCCGAGTGATATAAATGGTAAATCATTATCGCACTTCTATTGTTTATCTTTCTAAATTTTCGCAGTTGTTGCTATCACTAATAATAAGATATATCCATGCGCCTCATCGAACTCAGACTCAAAAACCTCAATTCTTTAAAAGGCGAATGGCACATAGATTTCGCTGATACCGCTTTTACCAATGAAGGCATCTTTGCCATCACAGGACAGACTGGCGCTGGCAAGACCACCATATTGGACGCCATCTGTTTAGCATTATATGGTGAAACACCAAGGATTAACAGTATCAGCAAAAGCAGCAATGAAGTAATGACACGGCAAACAGCGGAATGCTTCGCTGAAGTTGCGATTGATTTGAATGGTGAGCGGTACCGCTGCCGTTGGGGACAGCGCCGTGCTTATAATAAAGCGGACGGAAATTTGCAAGACGCAACTCATGAGATCGCTAAAATAAACACTGATGATCCGTCAAAAGAAGATGAGCTGTTAGAGAGCACTCTAAAACACACCAAAAATAAAATCATTGAACTAACTCGGATGGATTTTCAGCAGTTCACTCGCTCGATATTACTCGCTCAAGGCAGTTTTTCAGCTTTTTTGAAAGCCAAAGCCGACGAACGTGCTGACATTTTAGAGAAAATTACGGGCACTGATATTTATGCCACCATTTCAGCACACGTTCATAATAAAAAGCGCACTGAAGAAGAGATATTGAGTAAGCTGCAATACGGTTTAGATGGCTTGGCGCTTTTAAATACCGAAGAAGAAGATCAGTTAAGAGCCGAATTGCAGTCATATCAAAGTATACAAAGTACGCAGCAGCGAGAAATTCAAGATTTGGCCGAAAAGATAAAGTGGCTAGATAGTGTTACAGAAGCAAAAGAAAAGCTGAGTGTCTATCAAAATGATCTTGATGATGCTCAGCAAGCGCAGCAAGATTTTATTCCTAATGCTAAACGCTTAACCGCTGCTAATAAGGCGTTGGAGATTGATAGTCAATTTGGTCAACTGACCCACAATCGTGACAGCCTAAAACGCTTGCAAGATGAACAGCAGAAGATAAATCAGACATTACCGCAGCAAGAAGACAATCGAAAGCAGGCTACTACGAACTTAGAGACAGCACAAGCTCATCTACAAGCCGCTAATGAAGAATGGACTGTCGCCTCGCCTAACATTAGAGAGGTGCGCAGACTTGATGTAGAAATTGCGCAGAATAAGCGCACCTTGGAAGAAACTCAGCAAAGGGAACATACCTTATCAGATAAAACTCAGCATTTACGCCAAGAGATAGATAATCATAAAAAAGAAGCAGCGCGCAATCAAACTCAATTAGCAGAGGTAGAGCTTAACCTCGCTAATGCTGACGAATTCAACAACATTGATAGCGATATTGATAACTTTGGACGTCATTGCGGTCGTCTAAAAACACTGTTGCAAGACAATGCTGATCTAATCATCAACCAGACTAGTCAGAAAAGCAATATAGACCAGTATCAAAGCCGTCTTAAAACCTTGCATCAACAACAAGAGGAACAAGCGAATAAAGAAAAAGCTCTGCAAGTTGAGACCAAAGCGCTACAACAACAGCAAACCGCCTTGATCCAAGTACAATCATTGGCTGATATACGCCAAGAGCAAGAACAGATTGATGGCCTTAATCGTCAGCTTGAACAAATAGAGTTAAAAGCAGATAAGTGGCATGAGATTAGCGAACAGATCAAAGATATAGACACCGCGCTACCAGCAATACAAGACGATCTGGTAGCGCTTGCTGATATCATTGCTGATAAAACGCATACTATCCAATCCACTAAAGACAAGCGGCAAGACAAACAAACACAGCTGTATCTACTACAAAAAGTAGCCACCTTAGAAAGTCACATTGCTGATTTAAAAGACGGTCATCCCTGCCCGCTGTGCGGATCGCTTGAGCATCCTTATGGCGCAAACCATCCGTATTTGGTATCAGATACTGAAGCGGACCAGATTCAGCAACATATAACAGATCTAGATGCCATCATATCCGACTTGGAAAATACCTTATCTGCGCATCGTATCAGTCAGGCGACCAAACAACAGCAGTTTGAGCAGCAGCAAAATCAGAAAAACCGACTACAAGATCAAGCACAAAAACTAGCAGCTGATATCAAGCAGTCAGTGTGTTTAGTGCTGGAGGAAAACTACTCGCCATTTATCGCGGCAACGATACAGCCATTCCAGCAACTTGAGACACAGGTAGATGTACTACCGTTGTTAGAGAGCACTCAGCATCAACTTGCCGAACGTAGAAGCTCTCTTAAAGACACGCTGTCCAACTATGAAACGTGTGGCGAGCAGCTTGCTACTATCCGGGGCGACATTGGCGCTTTAGTACAACAGCAGCACAAGCTGGCAAGGGATATTAATGAGATTGAGATGGATATTAAAATAAAATCCGCGAGTATGGATACGATAGATAAAAAAATTCACGATAATTTTTCTGAATTAACCACTCTTAAAAATGACATCATGCAGCTATTAGCGAGATACGCCACTGGCGCGTTTCAGTCAGACGCAATCATGCAGATACGCGCCTCACAGCCTACTTTACACCCCCTGATGGAAAGTATTGATAGCCAAGTTATCCTAAACGAGGCGGATTATCATACGCATATCAATACATTGCGTCAGCAGCACGCTGCGCTTACGGCTGTAAAAAATGAGTTTAATAACTATAAAGAGCAGCATCAAACACTGACGACAGTACTAGGTCGTCTAGAAATACAGATCGATACCAAACAAACCCAGTTGGATAAAGACCAACAGGAGCTTGATAGGCTGGTTCAACTCGTGATTGAAAAAACAGAGGCGCTTGAGCAGTTACAAACAAACAGAGCAAATGTATTCGCTAACAAAGATCCTGATGCAGAAGAGCAGCGTTTGCGCGAGGCGTTAGAACAAGCAAAAACCGATCAGTCTGTTGCCCAAAGACAACTAGACAATGCTGAGTACACACTTAAACAATTACTTGAGAAACAGCAATATGTGGTTGAACAAATAGCCACGGTGAGAAGTACGCTCAACACTCAAGAAGATAGCTTTAAGTTGATACTTGCTGCTTCTAATTTTATGGATGAAACGGATTTTGCGAATGCGCGGTTGCCAATTGGTGAGCGTAATACGCTCAAGCAGCAGCAAGAACGTATTGATTATGCGCTCCAGCAAGCGCAGTCTCTGTTAAAAGAAACCGAGAAAACATTGGAAGATAAGCAAGCTAATCCGCTGACAACAGACGATCGAGAGACACTTACTCAGCAGCAAGCGCAAGTCCAAGAGAAGTTTAATAGCTGCATTGAGTCTATTGGTGCGATCAGTCAGCGTCTAAAAGACAACGAAGATAAGAAAAACACCCAGCAAGCACAAATTGATGCCATCAATGCCCAAAAGGATAAGTTGCAAGTTTGGCAACAACTGCATAAATTGATTGGCTCATCCGATGGCAAAAAATACCGCACCTTTGCTCAAGGCCTCACTTTTGATCTCATGGTCAATCATGCCAACACTCAGCTACAACAAATGAGTGATCGTTACCTGCTGATCCGTGATGATGACAGCCCGCTTGAATTGAACGTCATCGACAATTATCAAGGTGGTGAGATTCGTAGCACCAAAAACCTGTCAGGCGGTGAAGGGTTCATTATCAGTCTGGCACTTGCGCTAGGACTTTCACAAATGGCCAGTCAAAATATCCGCGTGGACTCACTATTTTTAGATGAAGGATTTGGTACATTAGATGAGGAATCATTGGATATTGCACTGGATACCCTCACCAGCTTACAGCAAGAAGGCAAATTGATCGGTGTAATCTCTCATGTGCAGGCTTTAAAAGACCGTATTTTAACTCAGATTAAAGTTGAAAAGCTCTCTGGCGGCTTTAGTCAGATCAGTGGTCAAGGTTGCTGGCGAATCACCCGCTAAAACTTAAGACTAATAGTATCTATTGGATAATAACCAGGCAATAAAAAACCACCGTCAACGCTAACGGTGGTTTTTTTATGAAACAACTATTTTATTTGCTCACTAAACCACTAATCTCGCTCATGAGTACAGAAAGCGTCGATAGACTGACTTTGCTGTCTTCATTACTATCAAGCTTGTTCATCTCTGACTCTATAGACGCTAAGCTATCTAAATGACGTGAGCGCCACTCACCAAACGCTTGCTTAGCATCTGGTTTTGACAATACCGCATCCATCAGTAAGCGTAAGCTACGTGTCAGCTCATTCACTAGTGCATGGCGGGCACGGCGATCCCAATAACCTTGCTGCGGTAAGTCAGCGATGTTGTCCATCATCCAATCGAGTTGCAACACTTGATAGGCTTCGAAGTATAATGTGGCAATCTCATCAACAGGGCGACCATATTGTTCAGCCAAAAGTGCGGCATCCAGTGCATCAACATGATATGGCAGCATGGCAAACAAGGTGGCATCGCTATTGGATAGATCATCCTGCATCAAGCTTGTGGTATCTTCTTCTAGATACTGGGCAAATTGCTGCTCAATGAAGCCACCTGATTTGGTGAGTTTTTCTACACTATTACTAAAGCGGCTAATCATGTCTGTGACTTGCAAATCTTGACCAAAGGCATTGATAAACCACACCACGCCGCGTTCAAGCGCATCACGCAGACGCAGCTCAAGGGTGAGTAGCAATTTAGCATCCGCTTGATTGTCTAGATCTTCAAGCGTTTTCCATGCTTTAGACACATTAAAGACATCACGAGTGATCGCATAACCACGAATAATGGTGGCCAGTGACTGATCTGTTTCCTCATAAAGACGGAACAAGGCTTCAATACCCAAACGGTTGACGACACTATTCGTCAAATAAGTACTAATAATCTCACGATGCAAGCGATGCTTCGTCATCTCATCAAAGAAGCGTTCTGCCAATTCATCAGGGAAGTACTTGCGTAGCTCATTGATGAAGTACGGGTCATCTGGCAAATCAGACAATAACAAGTTGTCATAAACCCACATTTTGCCATAAGCCATGATGACCGCCAACTCAGGATTGGTTAGGCCAGTATCTGCTTTTTGACGCTTAGCAATTTCTTCATCCGATGGCAAATATTCGATAGCACGATCCAGACGACCTTCACCCTCTAACATCTGAATGAAGCGTTGATGTTCGCTTAAGTTTGCCGAGGCTTGAAGCTGACTTAGCTCAATCGCTTGCGGCTGCAAATAATTTTGGCGCAATACCAGCTCTGCCACGGTATCTGTCATGCTTTCTAACAGCTCATTACGTTGCTTCAACGTCATATCGCCTTGCTCAACCACTTTACCGAGCAAGATTTTGATATTGACTTCGTGATCCGAGCAGTTTACACCGCCTGAGTTATCAATCGCATCGGTATAAATGCGGCCACCTGTTTGTGCGTATTCGATACGCCCTTGCTGAGTAAAACCTAGGTTGCCACCTTCACCAACGATGGCAGCACGTAGCTCGTTACCATTGATACGCAGCGCATCATTGGCACGGTCACCAACATCCGCATGCGTTTCATTAGCGCTTTTAACATAAGTACCGATACCACCGTTCCAAATCAGATCAACGGGTGCTCGTAGTAATGCACTGATCAAATCATTAGGCGTTAGGCTGTCCTCACTGATGTCAAAAATAGCTTTCATCTCTGGACTGATAGCGATGGTTTTGTCTTGACGTGAGAATATACCACCGCCTTGACTGATTAATGATTGCTCATAATCTTCCCACGACGAGCGTGGCAACTCAAACAGACGGGCACGTTCTGCGTAAGAAGCGGCTGTGTCTGGATTCGGATCAATAAAGATATGCAAGTGGTTAAATGCTGCCACCAACTTCGTATGAGTTGACAATAGCATACCATTACCAAATACGTCGCCACTCATATCACCGATACCAATCACGGTAAAGTCATCACGATTCTGAATGTCCATACCGCGCATACGGAAGTGGCGCTTGACCGACTCCCAACCACCGCGAGCAGTGATACCCATCGCTTTATGGTCATAGCCTACTGAACCACCAGAAGCAAAGGCATCATCAAGCCAGAAGTTATATTCAGCAGCCAACGCATTAGCGATGTCTGAGAAAGTTGCTGTCCCTTTATCCGCAGCAACGACCAGATACGGGTCATCTTCATCATGACGCACGGTGTTGGCTGGCGCGACAATGTGCCCATCGACGATGTTGTCTGTGATATCGAGCATACCGCGTAAAAACGTCTGATAGCAGGCAATACCTTCAGCTTGAAACGCTTCACGGCCATCTGCCATGGTTTTGGTTTTGACAATAAAGCCGCCTTTTGAGCCAACAGGCACAATGACTGCGTTTTTAACCATCTGTGCTTTGACCAGACCCAGTACTTCGGTACGGAAGTCTTCCATACGATCGGACCAGCGTAAACCACCGCGAGCCACTTTTCCGCCGCGTAAATGCACCGCTTCAACACGTGGTGAGTAAACGAATATCTCAAACATTGGCTTTGGTTTAGGCAAGTTTGGAATGTCTGCTGCCAAGAACTTAAACGACAGACGATCTTTGCGCTGACCATTCGCATCTGTTTGATAGAAGTTGGTACGTACCATCGCATTGATTAAGTCTAAGTACCAACGTAAGATGCGATCTTCATCTAAGCTATCGACATCGGCAAGCGCTGCATTGATTTTTCCTTGAATCTGAGAGGTTTTCTCTGCACGTGCCTCATTGCTATACTTAGGATTCATACGAGCATCAAACAGATTGCTCAATGCCACGCTAATGTCGCTATTTTTGACAACCGTTTGCTGAATATAAGTACTAGAGAATGGTGCGCGTGCTTGCATCATGTAACGCGACAAGGCACGTAACAAGACCACATCATAAGTATCAAGATTGGTAATTAGTACCAACTCGTTAAACGAATCGCTTTCGACCTGTCCTGCCCAAATCTGCTTGAGACTGTCTTCAAATTGACCGCGTACTACTTGCATGTTGACGGTATCAACGTGCTCTAGTGTCAACTCGTATTCTTGCATCCAAATAGGCTGCTCTGGTAAGTCAAATTCATAAGTCTGTGCTGAAATGACGGACACACCGAAGTTTTCAAGAATTGGTAATACTTTTGACAAAATGACAGGTTGCTCACGACCATACAGCTTTAGATGCAACTGGTTGCTTGCGTCGCCTGTTGATTGGTAGAGATGCCAGATCATTGGCTGCTCTGCTGTCAATCCTGCCAAGCGTTTGGTATCCTCAACGGCAGTACGGGCATCAAAACGCTCTTGATAAGCCGCTGGTATGTAGTTTAAGAAGCGACGGTTCAACGCGTTGGCTTGCTGCTCGCCCACATTATCAAGCAGCATTTTTTGATAGCTGTCATTCCATGATTGCATCAATGCAGATAGCTTGGCTTCAAGCACTTCAGTATTGACGTCATTTACCTGACCGGGTACGGTACGAACGTGTACATGAACGCGGGCATGCGCAGACTCATTGAACTCAGTGGTAAAGCCCGATGATGTGCCGCCGTAAGCTTCTTTCAAGACGTTTTGTACTTTGATACGCAGCTCAGTGTTGAACTTATCACGTGGGATGTAGACCAAGCATGAGACAAAGCGCTGATAATGATCGATGCGGCTGAACAGGCGCAGACTCTTTTTGTCTTGTAATTGACTGATACCAGACACAATCGGATACAGCTCTTCAACGCCAGCCTGAAACAAGTCATCACGAGGCAAGGTATTGATAACGTGCATCAGTTTATGGTGTGCATGTCCATCACGTGGCAATTCTGCCATCTTCATGATCTTGTTGGCTTTTTCACGTAGTAGCGGTATTTGCTGTACGGTAAGTTGATAGGCTTGTGACGTCAACAAACCCACAAAACGATATTCACCAACCAGCTTGCCATTGTCATCAAACTTATGAATACCCAAAAAATCCATATATACAGAACGGTGTATAGGCGATACACGGCTTGATTTAGACAACATCAAGACACGTGGTTCCGTCAGTAGCTGCTTTAATACTTTAGGCAGTTGGCTAAAGCTTTCTGACAACTTGTCTTCTTCAGCCCCGCGTAATAACCCAAGACCGCTATTGCCGATTGCAAACAAATCTAAGTCACTCGGTTCTGAATTGACTTCGATCGCTTGGCCACCTTCTAAACGGTATTCACGGTAACCTAAGAATATGAAATGATCGTCCAAGATCCAATCTAAAAATGCTTGTATCTCTTGCTGCGAATAAAAGACTTCTGGCAACGGTTTGTTGGCCAATTCAGCCTTGATATTCATCAGCTGCGAACGCATTTGTTTCCAATCGCCGACGACAGTATCCAAAGTATCAATTTTGGTCAGCAGCATTTGCTGTAGTGCGGCCAAATCTTTGTTGTCTTGATAAGCAATTTCACAGTGAATCAAAGACAAATGAGAAGTCGCACTTTCATGCGCGCCTTCAACGTGAGTGATTTGTCCATCGTCATCACGCTGCACGCTAACAATAATATTGTACGTACGATGAACATCGATGCCTTCTGCTTCAAGGCTCATTAAGATAGTGTCGACTAAGAAAGGTCTGTCATAAGCCACAATTTGGATAACCGTGTGTGAGCTATGAAAATGCTGCTCTTCTGCCTTTGGATTGATTACAGTCAGTTGCGGCTTGCTGCCATCATAGGCTTTGAGTAGCGTAAAGTGATGCAGTGCCATCCCGGCCAAATCAGCATTACTAACAGTCTTCGCTGCTTCTTGATGCAACGGCTGATAATAACTATGAACAAAATGGTCGAATAATGATTTGTCTTTTTGTACATAACTGGTAGCAATATCGCTTATCTGGCTGATGCGCTCTTTTGCGATACTGAGAGAGTTTGGCATGTCCTTCGTCCTTTTTTACAGGTTTGGTTTAGCATTTATTTATCTGATTTATTAATCTGTACTGACTACCATCACCATAAGAATATAAGCACTATTCTTTATGAAGCGCAGTAGTATATCCATTTCCGCAGCATATTCTATTTTTTCTTAATTTTTTTGGTCTTTCTCCTCTTTTTACTCTTATATTTTGAGAATATATGGCAGTTCGGATTCAATACTATTAATCTAGTGAAGTTTAACGCACCTAGGCCGTTAGCTAAAGGGTACAACATCATTTCATGAATCAGCAACATTCCAATAACATTTACTCATGGGATAGGATATTGACTTATCGACGATTCATGCTGGCAAGTGGATACTCATAGTAATTGTTGCGGGTTTTTTGTTAGAATACACCAGCGTATTTAAGAGTGTGTGACTCACTCACTATTAACTTTGATGCTAAATTAACTTTGATGCTAAGGGTAGGATGTATGATGAATATTTTGGTGATCGGTTCAGGTGGTCGTGAACACGCACTAGCATGGCAGTGTGCCAAAGATGAGAACGTAGAAAATATCTACGTCGCACCTGGTAATGCGGGTACTGCGCTTGAACTTAAATGCCAAAACGTTGTCTTAGCATCTACTGACGCTAATGATCATAGTGCCGTTATAGAGTTTTGCCAAAATAATGCCATTGATATGGTCATCGTTGGACCAGAAGCACCTTTGGTCACAGGCATCGTCGATGCTTGCCGTGAAGCAGGTATCAAAGCTTGGGGGCCGACGGCATATTGTGCTCAGCTAGAAGGGTCAAAAACTTTTGCCAAAGAGTTTATGGAAAAGAACAACATTCCTACCGCGGCCTATCAAGGGTTTACCGATGCTACCGCTGCCAAAGCTTATATCGATGAGCAAGGCGCACCAATCGTTATCAAAGCGGATGGACTAGCGGCTGGTAAAGGCGTCATCGTTGCAGAAACGATTGAACAAGCTCATGAAGCCATTGACGATATGCTCGCAGACAATAAATTTGGCGATGCTGGCAGTCGCGTGGTTATTGAGCAGTTTTTACAAGGTGAAGAAGCCAGCTTTATTTGTATGATAGATGGTGATAATATTTTGCCAATGGCAACCAGTCAAGATCACAAACGTGCTTTTGAAGGAGATACAGGGCCGAACACAGGTGGTATGGGTGCTTATTCTCCTGCACCAGTTGTAACGCAAGAAGTTCACGATAAGGTAATGAAACAAGTTATCCAACCTGTCGTTGATGCGATGAAAGATGCAGGTCATCCTTATACTGGTTTTTTGTATGCTGGCCTCATGATTGATCAGTCAGGCGATCCTTATGTCATAGAATTTAACTGCCGTTTTGGTGATCCAGAAACACAGCCAATCTTAATGCGTCTGAAATCTTCGATGGTAAATTTGGTCGCACAAGGGTTAGAAGGTCAATTACCAAATGAAGCAAAATGGGATACACGCCCTGCCCTAGGTATCGTTGTTGCCTCAAAAGGATATCCTGAAACATCATCAAAGGGTGACTTGATTGCTGGCTTGCCAGAACTGAACACCGAAGACGACAATACTGTTAAAGTCTTCCATGCTGGCACTGCGTTTTCTAATAGCGATGAAGCAGCTGCTAAGAAAGAAGTGTTAACCAATGGCGGACGTGTACTATGTGTGACCGCATTGGCTGATACTATTTCTGATGCTCAACAAGCTGCACTGGCAGTCACAGGTGCGATTAGTTTTGATGGTGCACAATATCGCCGTGACATTGGTCATCATGCCATTACTCGTGAAAACGCTTAAAATTTGACGATCAAGTAAACCGAGTGAACCTCTTCTTTTTTGCTTAATGTCGTTGTCTGAATCATTTTCTTTCGTAGTATTTGACCTAGCTTAGTGCTAGGTCTTATTTTTTGATATTGCTATGTATCTAACCTACTTATCATTCCCGCCTTACTTTTTTGTGAGAGATAAATACTATCGTACGATATAGATTTAACGATA
This sequence comes from Psychrobacter alimentarius, assembly GCF_001606025.1. Taxonomy (NCBI): domain Bacteria; kingdom Pseudomonadati; phylum Pseudomonadota; class Gammaproteobacteria; order Moraxellales; family Moraxellaceae; genus Psychrobacter; species Psychrobacter alimentarius. The sequence continues at coordinate 1,722,960 of NZ_CP014945.1, forward strand.
TATTTTATTGAGTCTTCCCATTAATTCTTAATTATTTACTTAAGTTTATAAATACTCTATGGCTTACAAAGTAACTGTCAGCACCTTACCAAGGCTCATCAAATACATGGGCTTTCTATGATACAATTTCGTATCTGTGCATCACATCTCCCTTGTATTGTAGGTTTCGAACCCGCACATCAATAGCAACTGGATGAATGATTATATTTATGTCAAATGATACGTCTAAACCTTTTAGCAATAAACAATCAATCGATAACTTAAAAACCTCAGGATTTGAGCGTCGGATGTCGATTGCCAAAACTTCCTTAAATATTGGTCGTCGATGGGCGGGTAATAGTGTGTCTGGCATGTTTTTAAATAAAGAAGCCCGTACAGCGCGTAACCAAGCATTTATGGAAACGCAGGCGAACTATTTGGCAGCTGAACTGGGTAAGTTGAAAGGCTCTGTTGTTAAAATAGGTCAAATGCTTGCCATTTATGGAGAGCATATTCTACCGCCTGAGATTACACGTGCTCTGCAAACGTTAAATGATGATACAGCGACATTGTCATGGCCAACGATTGAGCTTACGTTACGTGATTTGTTGGGTGAAAGATTAAATGAGCTTGATATTGACCCTGTACCGATTGGTACTGCTTCCCTCGCCCAAGTCCATCGCGCTACTGTCATTGCTACAGGGGAGCAAGTCGTATTAAAGATTCAATATCCTGGTGTGGCAGATGCTATCAATTCAGATCTTGCTTTATTCAAACGACTGTTAAAAGTAAGCAATATCGTCCCGCAGACTCGCTCACTAGATGCTTGGTTTGAAGAAATACGCGACTTATTACATCATGAAGTGGATTACGAAGCAGAAGCCGTAACGACTGAGCGTTTTTACGATCGTTTAAGCAATGATCCGCGCTACGTTGTTCCAAAGATTAATCGTGAATACTCAAAAAAACGCTTGTTGTGCATGTCTTATGAGCCAGGTGTTTCAGTTGTATCTGACGTTTTGCAGCAATTGTCGCATGAACGTCGTAGTGCTATTGGTCAGGCTGCCATTGAAATTATGATGCAAGAAATTTTTGTTTGGGGAGAGATGCAAACAGACCCAAATTTTGGTAACTATTTGGTTCGGGTCAGTACTAATGAAGGAGAGCCTGATAAATTAGTACTATTAGATTTTGGCGCTATTCGTCAGTTTGATGAGAATTTATTGACCATTGCTCATGGATTATTAAAAGCTGGTTATCATCATGATCATGATGCCATGGTACTAGCAATGACGGGATACGATTTTTTCGATAGTATGAGTAATAAGGTACGCTCTGATGTTGCCTCTTTATTTTTACTTGCGACAGAACCTTTTAGTAATCCTGCAACAAATCCTGATATTCCTAGTGATCGTTTAGATGAGAAAGGCCGTTATATTTGGGCAAATAGTAAGCTGCATTCTCGCCTATCAACCGCTGCTACGCGTGCGATGCAATCTTTTGAATTTAATCTTCCTCCGAAAGAGTTTATGTTCATTAGTCGGAAATTTATTGGCGCCTATACTTTATTGACAGTGTTAAACTCTTATACTGACTCTAATAAATTGGTGAGACCTTATTTATAATCTTAATCGAAGGTGAATTTTAGACCGCCTCTTTTGTGGCGGTTTTTTCTTGTTTTATTTATTTTCACTTAGGCTATTTTATATCTCTATGTATTTCAAATTTTTGGCTGTCGTAGTCTTGATCATATTACTGCTTAGGCTATTTTTTAATGCCTCTACAATCCGCTTGCCAATTATCAAATCTGGTTTTATAACCTTGTGGCTTACGCATGCTAAGCTCCCAACAAGTCTCACCCCTTGCCAAATACTTGACTTCAAAATGCGTGCGTTGACTGTCTATGGGGACTTGATAACGCTTATTTGGTAAGCGCCAAATCTCAGTTGCTCGTTGCGCAGCATTGTCCATATATGACTCGATATTGGTCACTAACACTACTTCCCCATCATCTCGTAAACGTGACAATAAAAACTCAAAAAAAGGCATGTTCAGCCACTGCTGATTGGGATTATGCTGTTCAGGATTGGGATAGAGAATAAAGATTTTTGCTACACTACTCGGTGCGATGGCATGAACAATCCAAGCAATCGCATCAGCATGTATGGCATCTAGATTCGGGGCATTTTGCAATGCTGTTAGTTTAGCGAAGGCGTCAAATTTGTTGCGTGTGCGCTCAATCGCAACCAAGTGCTTATCAGGGTTTTGTGATACAAAGCCCAAAGCATGCTTGCCCTTCCCTGCGCCAATCTCTAATAGCAAGGGCAAATTGTCTTTATTTTCTATAACTATATTTGGAATGATAAAATTGCGGGGTGGTGAGAGCTTTTCTGGTTGAAATGCGCGTGATTGGCCATGCGTAAGCTCGATATTATCAGTCATCTACTGTCCTTAAAGTATTTGTCTTTTGCCATTATTCGGTCGCATGCTATTATATAGCCAATCCAACTGAATAGTAATATAACAACGGTGTGTGCCCATTTATCAATATGATTTAGACCAGCATGGGCAATATTTGTTGCCCTATTTTATATAGCTGCACTCACACCATTAATCTCAAGGATACCTTCTCTCTTATTATGTCTGATTCTACTCCCAATACTTCACCCAAGACCTATCCTTGCCCACGCTGTGGCACTCAGACGGCATGGCAAGACAATAAATATAAGCCGTTTTGTAGTAGTCGATGCAAGCTCATTGACTTAGGCGCTTGGGCAAATGAAGACTATACTTTACCCGCTGAAACGACGCCGTTCTCTGACGAATTATAACCAGTCTTTTTAATCACTCTATTACTTCAAGGATGTTTTATATGCCTGCAACTTACCTGATGCCCACTTATAACCGTCAACCAATCAGCTTTACTCGCGGTTCAGGCAGTTGGCTATATACCAAAGATGATACCCCTTATCTAGATGCACTGACGGGCATTGCTGTATGCGGATTGGGTCATTGCCATCCGCAGGTGACTGATGCTATCCAACAACAAGCTGCCACCTTAGTACATACTAGCAACTTATTTGGCATCGATTGGCAGGAGCGTGCAGGCGAGATCCTATGTACTGCTGCTCAAATGGACAGCGTCTTCTTTGCCAACAGCGGCGCTGAAGCAAATGAAGCTGCCTTAAAACTTGCTCGTTTATATGCACACAAGCAAGGCTTTAAACGTCCTAAAGTCATCGTTATGGAGCAGTCATTCCACGGTCGTACCCTATTGTCATTGTCAGCCACAGCCAATCCAAAAGCACGTGAAGGTTTTTATACGCTAGATGAAGACTTTATTCGTGTGCCATTTGGAGACATTAATGCGATTAAACAAGCAGCCCAAGACCATGATGATATCTGTGCCATCTTTGTAGAGCCGATTCAAGGCGAAGGTGGTCTTAATACAGCTGCCAATGGTTTTGCTTATCTTGAAGAGTTACAAGCAGAGTGTGAGGCACATAATTGGTTATTTATGCTGGATGAGGTTCAAACAGGCAATGGACGTACTGGCAAGTACTTTGCTTATCAACACAGTAATGCGCGTCCCGATGTATTAACCACAGCTAAAGGCTTAGGTAATGGGTTCCCAGTTGGTGCCTGTATGGTACGTGGCCGTGCTAATGGGTTGTTTGGTGCTGGTAGTCATGGGTCTACTTATGGTGGTACGCCACTGGCAAGTCGCGTTGTACACAGCGTCTATGAAGTCTTAGCAAACAGTGACATTATGGAAAATGCTGTCAAAGAGGGGCTATTTATTCGAGAGACTGTAGTCGATGCATTAGGTCAACATGGCGTGAATAGTCGCGGTGCTGGTATGATGATTGGTATTTCGATGCCCGACAATATGGACTGTAGCCAACTAGTGGATCGTGCACGTGATGAGCAAAAAATGATTATTAACGTTACTGGTGGTCATGTTATACGTTTATTACCGCCGCTCAATATGAATCGTGACGAGAGCACACAGGTGGCTGAACGTTTGATTAAACTGCTAAAGCCAAGTTTTTAAAACTCATCAGTTTGTATTATAAAAAATCCTATAGATAGTTTATATCTATAGGATTTTTTATAACATTTATGAGTGGTTAATTCTTACTCTGATATCAATTTAATTTGCATGAAAATACTTTTTTAACACTTCTAAACAACGAGTGATTTTAGCAGGTTGCTGATCACGGTTTAAGGTAACCGCATAGAGTACAAAGCTTGGTAATTGATAACCAGTCAAAACTTCGACCAGCTCTCCACTTTCTAGCTCTTTCTTAATATCCATTTCCATCATTCTAACCAAGCCATGACCTTCCTTGGCCAATGTGGTTGCCATGAAAACATTATTGGTATAAATGCGTGAATTTAGTTTTGTACGGGTTTTTTTGCCAGTCTCTGTTTGAATCAGATCGATTTGATTGGCATCCTTCATGATTTCAATACAAATCAGCTGATGATCAGCTAAGTCTTTTGGGGTTTGCAGCTTAGTGTTTTGACGCAGATATTGTGGAGAGGCAACAAGCATTTGACGCACGTCAGTCAATGGATGACTACTCAATGTAGAATCATTGATTGTAGGACTCATGCGAATGGCAATATCAATGCGCTCATCAATCATATCGATGTAATGGTTATCCGCCAGATATGTGATGCTTAAATCATCATGTGCAGCCATCCACGTAGATAGAGCAGGCAAAATATGATTAACACCAAGTTCAGGCGTGGTTGCCACACGCAGACTACCCGCTAACTCATCACGCAACTGATTGACTTTAATTCTACCTTGTTCAGCCGCACTGACCACGTCTTTTGCCGCTTCATAAAAACTCTCACCCGCTTCTGTTAAACTCAGCTTACGAGTTGAGCGATGCAATAATATCACACCCAGCTCATTTTCTAATGAACGGATCTGTTGACTGACCGCACTTGTCGTAATACCAAGCTCACGAGCTGAGCCACTAAAAGAGCCATGTCCAACCACACTGGCGAACACAGCCATACCGCGTAAATTATCTAACATATTCTCACCTAAGCTGCATCTTAATTTTTAATATAACTTAACCATTATAACGAATTTTAATTTTTCTTACTGTTATAAAATACGCTATTTTTATTTAAACAGCTTTATTTACAGTCAATAAAAATAGAAATATCAAGGCGATAGAATAGCATCGCCTTGATATTTTATATAGTAATTGTTTCTAATAGCTTTACATACTTTTTAAATTTTTTTAATAGGACGTTTTAAGACTGTTTAATACAACTGAACTTTACCCATTTTTCCTTCACCACGCTCAGTTAAATACTTCATAACTGGCGTATTGAGCAGCTTTGATTCTGCCACTGTTTTGGCTTGCACCAAACGTTTTTGTTGGCGCCGTTCAGGCGTTTTGTCATCAGCCTGCATAATGGTGCCATCAATTTGTAAATCAATCTCTAATTGAGGGAATTGTTGTTGTAATTTTTGCGCTAACTGCTGGAAAGTCGCTTGTAAATGTCTACTATCAACACTCGTCAAAAAAGTTGCTTTACCATTACATAACCCTGTTACTACACCTTGACGAGCCAAAGCCAACTCATCCTGAGCTAGTACTTCAGTTTCACGAGCCGTTTGTAGCCAGTAATCCCATTTTTCGGGTGTCCACTCACCTGTTAACTCTTGGGGTGGACAACGTAACAAAGTACGAGGATCATCAGGCTGCGTTACTATTTGAGACTCAGCAATTGGTTCAGGTTCAGTAATTGGTTCAGACTCAGCAATTGGTTCAGGCTCAGCAATTGGTTCAGGCTCAGCAATTGGTTCAGGCTCAGCAATTGGTTCAGGCTCAGCAATTGGTTCAGGCTCAGCAATTGGTTCAGGCTCAGCAATTGATTCAGGCTCAGCAATTGATTCAGATTCAGCGATTGGTTCAGGTTCAGCGATTGGTTCAGGTTCAGCGCTATTGGCTAACCACTCGTTGTCATCATAAATAATACCTTGTACGGTATCGTTATCTTGCGCTTGATAATCAACATCATAAGGCTGTAAGGGTGGTACTGATGCCAACTGTGGAGGCTGCATAGATGTGCTATTTTCTATTGCAGATATTTTTTGTGCAGCGTCAACATTGTCGTAAGTATTTTTTAATACTTCATCTACTGGTAGCGGACGAAAAGCCAATAAACGTAAGATGCACATTTCAAGCGCCTGCATCGGTGTACTGGCAAGCTTGACACCTTCGCGAGCTTGTACGACGATCTCGTAATAAAGTTGCAACACATCTGGGCTGATATGTTGTGCAAGCGCAGTGATATCTTGTGCCTGCGCTTCGTTCACGTTGAGAGCAACTTCAGGCAATAACTGCGTCAATGCCAACTGATGGAGTAACTCTGCAAGTCCATCAAACATACTAGTAGCATCAACCATCTGTGCTCGCATCTGTTCAATATGCGCGGCGACAGCAGACTTATCATGATTATAGATATCCGTAATCAGACTAACCAAATCAGCGGCATCGATCAAACCAAGCATCGCATTGACAGTAGCATCATCCAGCGCACCTTGACCAAAGGCAATGGCCTGATCTGTCAATGATAAGGCATCACGTACCGACCCTTTCGCCGCACTCGCTAGCTGCCAGAGTGCTGGTTGAGTATAATTTACATGCTCTTGGGTAAGGATATTGGCTAGATGCTCGCTAAGTAGTGTTTGCGGCAATGGACGCAACACGAATTGCAAACAGCGCGAGATAATCGTAATTGGCAGTTTTTGTGGATCAGTGGTCGCGAGCAAAAATTTCACATGCTCGGGCGGCTCTTCTAATGTTTTCAGTAACGCATTAAAGCTATGCGTCGATAGCATATGCACTTCATCAATCAGATAAACTTTGTAACGCCCTTGGCTTGGCGCGTAAGGCACATTGTCTAATAGTTCGCGAGTGTCTTCGACTTTGGTACGAGAAGCGGCATCAATCTCAATAAGATCAATGAAACGACCTTGATCGATTGCCACACAATTATCACACACACCGCAAGGTGTACTAGTGATACCAGTATCACAGTTCAAGCATTTAGACAAAATACGCGCAATCGTCGTCTTACCCACCCCACGTGTACCAGTGAATAAATAAGCATGGTGCAGACGGTTATAATCAATTGCATTGATCAATGCTTGCGATACATGCGTTTGTCCAATCAACTCATGAAAGTTTTTGGGGCGGTATTTGCGCGCTAAAACTTGATATTGCTGCGACATAGCGATCCATTGTGCCAAGTAGTGAATGTTCTTGTTTTAAATGTATTTTTGAATGCTCATTATAGCAAAAAGCCAGCGCATACGTCTGGCTTCTTACTGATTCAATAAAGGCTTATCAGATGTTCAATAACCGATCTTGATTAAAAAGAAAGATAGTTATTATTAATCAACTTTGCGGCGCATATGTGGGAATAAAATCACATCGCGAATACTGGCAGAATCTGTCAATAACATCACCAAGCGATCAATACCAATGCCTTCACCTGCTGTTGGTGGTAAACCATAAGACAAGGCTTCGATATACTCTTCATCAAAATGCATAGCTTCGTCATCACCCGCGTCTTTTTCAGCAACCTGACCGCGGAAACGCTCTGCCTGATCAGCTGGATCATTAAGCTCACTAAAGCCATTTGCCAATTCACGGCCACCGATAAACAACTCAAAACGATCTGTAATTTCAGGATTGTCATCATTACGGCGTGCCAATGGCGATGTTTCTGCTGGGTACTGTGTGATAAAGGTTGGCTGACGCAATTGATGCTCAGCCGTTTCTTCAAAGATAATCGTTTGCAATTTGCCTACACCAAAACCTTCTTTGACTTGCTGCTTCAAAACCGTTGAGGTGTATTCAGCAAGATACTCACGATCACTCATGCGTGCTGTATCAAAATTTTCTGCGTATTTTGCAATGGCGTCTGGCATAGAAAGACGCGCAAAAGGTGCTTTTAGACTGATGGCTTCTTCTTGATATGTAATCTCAGTCGTACCTAAGATGTCTATTGCTAATTCATTAAATAAGCGTTCCGTCAAATCCATTAAGTCATGGTGGTCAGCATAAGCCTGATAAAACTCAATCATCGTAAATTCAGGATTGTGACGAGTGGATACACCCTCGTTACGGAAACTGCGATTGATCTCAAACACTCTCTCAAAACCACCAACAACCAAACGTTTTAAGTACAGCTCAGGAGCGATACGCAAGTAAAGTGGCATGTCTAAAGCATTATGATGCGTTACGAACGGACGCGCCACTGCACCGCCTGGAATAGGATGCATCATTGGCGTTTCTACTTCCATGAAGCGCTCATTCAGCATAAACTTACGGATGCCACTGATGACTTGGCTGCGAATCATAAAAGTATCGCGAGTTGTCTCGTTGGTCATTAAATCAAGATGACGATTGCGATAACGGGCTTCTACATCTGCTAAACCGTGAAATTTGTTTGGCATCGGGCGCAATGACTTAGTTAACAGCTCAAGCGTTTCAATATGCACATATAGGTCGCCTTTTCCTGAGCGGCCGATATAACCTGACACCCCAACGATATCACCCAAATCTAGCGACTTGATACTCGCACGTGTTTCATCATCAAGCTCTTTACGTGCGACGTACAGCTGAATACGACTCGTCATGTCTTGTATCACAATAAACGATCCACGATTTAGCATGACGCGACCCGCTACGTTTACTTGTGTTTTTTCGCCATTAGCAGCCTTTTCTTCGATTTCTTGTTTTGAGACGCCATCAAAAGCCGTTTGTAAATCTTGTGCATAATCCGTGCGTTTAAATGTATTCGGATACGGCTGTTTACCTGACGCGCTGATATCGTCTAGCTTGGCTTGCAGCTGTGCAATCAGCTCATTGGTATCTTGTACTGGGGTTTGGTCTTGATTTTGATTATTGGCTTTTGACATAACACTCTCAAATTTTGATAAGTTAGTTTTTATATTTAAAAATTTATAAGATTAATCTACACACAAAAATCCTTTAGCAACGCCACCTTCAATGGTTTGACGGCAACCAAAAGGGGTATCATTGGCGGCACATGTTCCTTTTACGTTTGTCTTGCCAGCCTCAATAGCAGTATCCGAATTGGTACATTTGCCTTGACACTCAGAGCTGTCGCTACAAGATTTTCCTGCATCTGAAAACTGCTGTACGCATCGATATGCTTGTAGGCGACCTTCTTTGGTGTATTCACCACCTTTTGCAAGGCATTCTTTTGCCAGCATCTCTACGCTTTTGGATGCAGAATTGGCATTATTTTGTTCTTCTGTCATTGCTGGTGTCTGACAGGCAGATATAAACAATAAAGAAAACAAACCCATAAAAAATAAAGCTAAGCGATTATTCATAATTTTTCTCACATTTAAAATATGGATCTGTTTATAGGAAAATCAAGTTTGGCATAGTTGCTTACTATTATAGGCAATCTACTAAAAAATTTATGTAAAATAAACTGACTATAAAACGCTATTGCTCGCCACCAATACTGGCCATCAAGTCCGCTTGATGCTCACGTAACAGTGCATCAAGAATTTCATCTAAATCACCTTCCATAATCGAATCAAGCTTATACAAGGTCAAGTTGATACGATGATCCGTCATACGGCCTTGTGGAAAATTATAGGTACGGATACGCTCCGAGCGATCGCCACTACCGACCAAATCACGACGTATAGAATCCGCCACATCGACCTGCGCTTGTACTTTGGCTTGCTGGATTTTAGAGACCAGCATCTTCATCGCGTGTGCACGGTTTTTGTGCTGGCTACGCTCCTGTTGACACTCTACCACGGTACCGGTAGGAATATGCGTCAAACGTACAGCTGAGTCGGTGGTGTTAACGTGCTGACCACCCGCGCCACTTGAGCGAAAAGTATCCATTTTAATATCAGCAGGATTGATATCAACGGTATCATCAATTTCAACTTCTGGCATGACTGCAACGGTACAAGCTGACGTATGCACGCGGCCCTGGCTTTCGGTCTCTGGTACACGTTGTACACGGTGAGCGCCAGACTCAAACTTCAAACGACCATAAACGCTATTGCCAGATACACGAGTAATGATTTCTTTATAACCACCGTGTTCGCCTTCATTGGCTGACAATACTTCTACTGTCCAACCTTGCGTCTGTGCGTATTTTTGGTACATACGGAACAAATCACCAGAGAAAATAGCAGCTTCGTCACCACCTGTACCAGCACGAATCTCTAAGAACGCTGGCACTTTATCATTGGGATCTTTCGGCAGCATCATCAGATTGAGTGCTTCTTCCATTTCTATAATGGTTTCACGTGCACTATCAATCTCTTCTTGCATCATCTCTTTCATATCAGGATCTGAGGCTTCTTTTAGCATAGCCTCGGCGTCAGCCTGATCGGTTTCTGCACGCACATAGTTTTGCCATAAAGTAGTGATATCCATCAAGTCACTATGCTCAACAGATAGCTCACGAAACTTATTATTATCGCTGATGATGCTAGGATCTGATAATAAGGCGGTGACCTCTTCATAACGGTCTACCATCTGGTCTAAACGCAGGCGTAAGGATTCTTTCATAAAAGGACTTTTAGTTAGATGAGAGGAATAAGATCGTGATTATAGCAAATTTTTTGGGGTAAATTAAAACCTCTCAGAAATCTTGGCCTTATTCTAGACAATCTTGCCGTAACATTGACAATATGGCTTTATAAAAACTGGAATACTGACGCTATTTTTGATCTTGTAGTTTATAAAAATACCAAGCCAAAAACGTAGGCATAAAAAAATAGCTAAGAGCACTCTTAGCTATTTTTATCAAGAAAAACATTCAGAATGACAGATTAAACTTTACGAACCAATACCGAACCGATTGAATAACCTGCGCCAAATGAGCAAATAACACCCAAATCACCTGATGCCAATTCATCTTTATAGCGATGGAATACAACCATAGGACTGGCTGAGCTGGTGTTGGCGAATTCAGCAATGACGCTTGGCACTATAGATTTGTCTGCCTCTTTACCCATCACAGTTCTCAGGATAAGATCAAGCATATTGGCATTGGCTTGATGTAACCACATCATCTTAACATCAGACGTTGGCAAGTTGTTTTCTTTTAAATGCTCAGTAATAATCTCCGAAACCTTTGGACAGACTTCACGAAATACTTTGCGACCATTTTGCAAAAATAGCTTGGGCGTTACAGGATCTTTGATATCTGGATACATCTCTGTTTGCGCTGCCAAATACTCTGATCGATCCATAAAACCATATTCATTGGTAATATTGGTCGAGAATTCTGTAAACAGCTTTGCGTTAAGGATCTCATACCCTTTCGGTGTATCCAAATCTTCAACGATAGAAGCAGTGGCAACATCACCAAAGATAAAGTGGCTATCACGGTTACGCCAGTTCAAATGCGCTGAGGTAATCTCAACGTTGACCACAGCGACGCGTTTGGCAAGACCAGAGACAATAGAACCATGTGCTTGTGAGAGACCAAAAGTCGCAGCACTACAAGCCACATTCATATCATAAGCGAAACCGCCTACCATACCAATCTCATTTTGGATCTCGATGGCAACAGCAGGATAAGTGCGCTGAAAGCTCGAACAAGCAAGGATGATACCATCTAGGTCATTCGCTTCTAACCCAGCGTCAGCAAGCGCGTCTTTTAAGGCTGCCGCACCCATTTCTGCCATCACAGACAACTCTTCGCCTAAATTACGATAAGCGATCACTGGTGCCATGATTTCAGGGTTCAAAATACCCTCTTTTTCCATCACATAACGCGATTTGATACCAGATACTTTTTCGATAAACTCAGCTGAAGAATGCTGAAGTGCTGTAACAGTCTCTGCTGCTATCTCATCAGCATGCTTTGCATTATAATTATCAACATACTGGTTAAATGTATTTACTAACTCTTCATTGCTAATGCTATACGGCGGAATATACAGGCCCGTGCCTGTGATACAAGTCGTCATGATAAGCTTCCTTGTCTACTACTTTAGGGATTGGTATAAGTATAAAGGTGAAAAAAACCACAGTCTTTCGATTTCAGTGAATAAATGTAAACTTAAAATCAGTGCCCTTATTATGCCTGAATATTATTATATTTCTAATACTTTGTTACAAATAATCTGGTTGTGGAGAAAAATAAGCAAAGATTACTTTTAGTTTATTATAGCTACGATATAATCAGCGCCGTTTGATTATACGCTGATCGCAATTTAACCGCATCAAAAACGACTCAAGACATTCGATACTTATCTTTGGAAAGATTAATGGTAGAACTTTTAAGCTGGTTATTTGGTCAATATGCTGACTACTCTACAGTATTCATAGCGCTTGAGCTAATTGCTGTTGTATTCGGCATTGCAAGCGTTCTACTTGCCAGCAAAACCAATATATTGGTATTTCCTATTGGTCTTGTGAGTACAGCCATATTTGTTTATTTGTTATGGAAATGGCAGTTGTTTGGCGATATGTTTATCAATGCTTACTATAGCGTCATGAGTATTTATGGCTGGATAAATTGGACAAAGAATAAAGAATCTAAGCAGGATCACATAAATCCTACGAGCCAACAAGATGCGTCAATAAAAAATACTGATACCAATCATAGTATCCAAGTCGAGCATTTAACTATCAAAGACGTGCCTATATTGGCAGCATTAGCCGCCATTACCATCGCTTTTGTGGCGTTGGTTTATTACTTCCGTCCTGTCATTAATAATGGCTTTAGGTTCGATGGTGCCATGCTTGGTTTGCATTTATTTACGTGGGTCGATTATACCGATATGCTCACCACTGCGCTGTTTTTGATGGCGATGTGGCTGATGGCACGACGCAAGATTGAGCACTGGTTACTGTGGATAGTGGCCGACGCTATCTCAATACCTTTATACTTCTATAAAGGGCTTACTTTCACTGCGTTCCAATACGTGGTTTTCACTCTCATCGCAATCTGGGCTTACTATGAATGGCAGCGCCGCTATCGCATGCAACCTCACACAGCATACGCCTAAATCCGTCATTAACATCGCCATATTAGGGGCAGAAAGTACGGGTAAGACCACGTTATGCCGTGACTTGGCAGAGCACTTTGGTAGCCTGTGGGTACCTGAGTATATGCGCACCTATCTACAAAAAAAATGGAATGATGAGCAATTGACTTGCACATGGGAAGATTTGCTTCCTATTGCGCAAGGTCAGATCAAACTAGAAAACACACTGGCCAAGCAAACTGCGTACACATCAGACAAGCTTAGGTACTTATTTTGCGATACCAGTTTGTTTGAACTGATGGTCTATTCCAACTGGTATTATGGTGATTGTCCTGAAGCGTTAACGACAGCAGCACTGGCACATCATTATGATCTGATATTACTCACAAGCGTGGACGTTCCGTGGGTAGCAGATGATTTGCGGGATAGCCCGTATCAGCGCGAAAAAATAAGTACGTTTTTTGAAAATCAGTTAATTCGTCATCAAAAGCCCTATCGCCATATTGGTGGCGATAGAGAGGAACGAGTTCGGCAAGTAGCAGCATGGCTTTCTGAAATCAATGATTAGAAGTTTTTTTATCCCATAAACAATTGGTAATTTTATCTATAAGCACCTTAAGAGATATCGATGCTAAAAAATATTGAACGTTACTTAGAAAAAACCATCTTTAACAGTCGCTGGATATTGGCACCCTTTTACTTAGGCTTAGTTTTTGGAATTATTTTATTATTCATCAAATTCATCCAAAAGCTTTGGGGGATGTTTGCAGATATTCTGGTTGCTTCTGAAGCAAATGTGATTGTTGACATACTAGTGTTGGTCGATATTTCACTGGTGGCAAGCTTATTACTCATTATCATATTCAGCGGTTATGAGATTTTTGTCTCCAAAATCGATACCAATGATCACGATGACCGTCCTAGTTGGATGGGAAAAGTTGATTTTTCTGGGCTAAAGCTCAAAGTCATCGGCGCTATTGTCGCCATTTCTGCTATTGATCTTCTCAAATCTTTTATGGATATAACAAGTGGTATGAGCGAAGGCGATGCAGACAAGCTTATGTGGAAAGTCATTATTCATATGACATTCGTTTTGTCCGGATTACTGTTTGCGATTATGGACAAAATTGTTGGCGATACCAATAAGCACTAGCAAACACTAGCGCTTATTTTTCCATACACTCTCCACTCTTCTTACATCTTTTTTCTTTATAGCCCCTCTATGATTTCTTTAACCCTATCGACTGCCTTATTGACAGTCTTGGAATAAAGAGTCATATGAGGAGCTTTTATGCAAAAAACACTATTTACCAAATTAGCTATTATCGCTGGGCTTTGCCTTATCTTTGCCATCGGTCTTAGTATGATTGGCTCCGTTATTTACGAGCGACAAACCTATGCAGAATCAGTAGTGAGAGAGATTGCGCAACAGCACGTCAATCCGCAAGAAGTCATTACCCCATTCATTGCCATTCCTACCACGGTCACCCCCGAATGCCAGACTGAAACGTCAGATACGAATCGTAAGTGCGCGGCTTCTTATACAAAGATCGAGACCATTTTTGCTAATCAAACCCAAGCGACACAAGATCTTGACGTTAGCACTGATACTTACCAACGCGGTATTTATCATGCAACCAGCTATAATGGGGCACTGACATTTGATCAAAACTATACTTTTCAAAACCATACTTTTGATGAAGCCATCACAAACTTGAGCGAATCGACAAGCGTAGCCAATCAAGAATTAGATCAAACCAGCACTGATAACACTGAAAGTAAAATAAAACCAGAGAAAACTACGGTTCACTGGGATAAAGCAAAATTAATCATTCCCATATCAGATCTGCGTGGCCTTGCTACTTTGCCAACAGTGACGATTGATAAAAAACCAATCAAAGCGACTTATCCGCAAATATCCATTATAAAAAATATAACCTACGTGGAAGTAGCTATTCCGCAAGAGGTTTTGATTCGCTCAGAAAAAAGCGTCACAGAAAAGCGTAATCAGATCATTGATATTATGGTCGATCTTCCATTAGCGGGTATCAGCAACCTAAATACTGTGCCGACTGGACAGAACTTTGGCCTGACAATGCGTAGTAACTGGCTGACGCCAAATTTTATCGGTAAAGCGTTGCCAAATACCAAAAAACTGACCTCCAAAGGTTTTGAGGCCAGCTGGCAAAATCAGTACCTGACTATTGCCAATAATCAAAATTTATCGCAGTGTGCCAGCATTGCTAATAGCCAATGTACTATTACAAGTCGGGCAACGTTTGATAGTACTCACCCGTCAATGAATCCTGATACCAGTATGACAATGCAGGAAAACCTTGCCATATCAGACGCAGACACCGTACCTAATAGCTTTAGGGATGTGAGTTTAAACAGCTTTGGTGTGAGTTTTGCTGAGCCGAATGATGTGTATTTACAAACAGAACGAGCAATGAAATATGCCTTATTATTGATCCTCGTCTCATTCGGCACGTTTTTCTTATTTGAAGTGATCAAATCGAGCCGTATTCACCCTATCCAATATCTGTTGGTCGGTTGCGCATTATTTGTTTTTTATGTCTTGCTACTACCACTTGCAGAACAAATCATATTTTGGAAAGCCTATGCCATTGCTGCTAGTGCTTGTGTTGGGCTTATTGGTTGGTATACCTACTATGTTTTAGGTGGTATAAAACGAGCAGCAATATTTACAGGGACGTTGGCAGGATTATATGCAGCGTTTTTTGGCATCTTAACCACAGAAGATATGAATCTACTATTGGGTGCTGTTTTTTGCTTTGCCATCCTTGCCTGCGTGATGGTAATGACTCGTAAAATCGATTGGTATAAAATTGCCTAATACAATGAGGACATACTAATACAATGACATATCGGGCAGTTCTACGTTGGCGTCAATCAATTAGCGCACCTAGAACTGCCCGATAAGGTTACTATCTAACAATCTCGCAATTCAGAGCTTTGGCCCAGTTTTTACTACTGTTTTCACAGCGCTCGCACAGCTGGTTTTCATCAGTAATGTGGTCAACATGACCACAATGCATACAAGCATAAGACGTCCCTGCTTCTATTTGCTCGACCGCTTGATACTCTTTGGGAAAAAGCGGCATACCATACCTTGTTTTTTCGGGCTGATATAGCAATATGCTAAAGTTACCGTCTGTCTCTAGCAGTCCTGTCCGCACCTGCCCTAAATGCTCAACGCCTTGCTGACGCATTTCTGCAAAAAACTCATCATGTGACATCTTGCCTTTCTTAATCTTATCAAGTACTAGCACACCATCTTCTACAATATAAAGTGATTTGCCTTCCAAAAAATTTTCAACAGGATTAAACTTCATCATTGCCCAAGTACACAAGCGATAGAGTAGGATAACCGTACTCATAATCAGTACTGCTTGAATAATAGGCAAGTCTTCAGTAAACATGGGATCACCTGCAATAGAACCAAGTGACAAAATAATGGTCAACTCAAAAATAGAAAGCTGACGAACACCGCGCTTACCTGTAAATCGTAAAAACGAAATAATCAGTGTAAACATCACTACGACACGTATTAAAATCTCAATGGCAAACACCCAAGTGGTGTCATGAATAAAAATACTTGCCCAATCCATATATCTCTTTCCTATTTATCATTTTTTTAATGCATTAAGTTGAATATTGTCATTAGTTCCAATCAGCTACTTACTGATAGAGCCAATGAATTTAATAGTCACCTGTACCATTCAAGCGACTTATTTGCAGTAAGCACCGCAAGATCAAATAGATCGTGAGACAATCAATAACGCAGCTCAAACAAGACAGAGCGACCACGCCCTCTACTCGCTATTTTATTAGAAAAACAACTTAATCATTGTAGGAATTATTTTGAAAGCCACGATTTATACCACTGTTGCATTAATCGCATTTGCGGCGAATTCTTTGTTTTGTAGAATGGCGTTAGCGGATGACTATATAGATGCGTGGAGCTTTACTATCGTTCGTTTAGTGAGTGCTGCTGGTTGTTTGGGTATCATTATGATACTGCACGCCTCTCACTTACAACGTCAAGTGCGTAAGATGAATGACACTTCTAATGGCACACTTCTCGTGTTAAGCGATAAAGGCAGCTGGTTAAGCAGTTTCACCCTTGTCATTTATGCGTTATGTTTTTCAATTGCTTATGTAGAATTAGATACAGGTACTGGCGCACTGATTTTATTTTCAGCGGTTCAGCTCACCATGATTGGTTGGGGTATTTATAAAAAAGAGCAGTTAAGCGTATTGCAATGGACAGCATTTATTGTGGCAGTAGCAGGATTTATTTATTTAATGTTGCCGTCAGCAGCAATACCATCTCCATTGGCAGCCATACTTATGACGATCAGTGGTATCGCTTGGGGTATATATAGTATACGTGGCAAAACTTGCGTATCACCACTACGAGCCACTGGTTTTAATTTCATCAGAAGCCTTATCGCGGTTCCAATACTATTATTGGTAAGCCTGTATTACTTGGACAATATGGGACTCGCTACTGTCAATTTGAACAATGTCACGACCAAAGGAATACTACTGGCAGGCGCATCAGGCGCAATTGCATCTGGGATCGGCTATAGCATCTGGTATACAGCCATGCCACTATTGAAACACACACAAGCAGCCATTGTACAATTATGTGTACCGATACTGGCAGCCATACTGGGTGTGGTCTTTTTATCTGAGCAGCTAAGCTTACCATTCGTGGTAGCAAGCACTGTCATTTTAGGCGCCGTTTTAACATTTACTTTAAGTAAAAAGACATCAAAAATATCAAGCTAAAGGCATCAATATCACTATTCATGATTTGTCTTTAGCTTACTTACTCACTTTTATCATTAGTTGAGTTGCCAATAAAAGGGATCACCGTAGACCTCTGCAAAGTAATCGATTAACGTTCTCACGTTTAAAGAAACATGACGAGTATTGGGATAAATAGCGGCAATGTGCTGAGTGGTGGTCTTCACAGCAGCAGTGTATTCAGGCAACAACTTTACCAACTGACCACTCTTTAAATGCTCACCAATCAGCCAGTCAGGAAAAAGCACGATCCCCATGCCTTTTAATGCGGTTACCAATAAGGATTCTGCGTTATTGGACATGAGTAAAGCAGGTGCTAAACAAGAAGTCCAATCCTCACCCTTGGTCTTGAAAAGCCAGCGATTCGGCCCCGACGACCCTTTATAAACCAACCCTTTATGATGAATTAACTCTGTTGGCGATTGCAGCTTTCCGTACTGGTTTATGTACTCAGGAGTGGCTGCCAGATGATATGTTTGCTCACCAAAAATCCGCGCATGAAAAGTCGAATCGTTTAATGTCCCAATTCTAAAAATAACGTCCGTTGGATAATGATGAGGATCGATAAAGTCATCAGTTAACGTCAGATCTATTTGTACTTTAGGATAGTGAGCGCTAAATTGTGGCAACCAGGGAGCGATGTGTCGTTGTCCAAAAAATACTGGCGCATTGATTCTGAGTAAGCCGCCTGGTTCTAATGTCCTATCCTGAAGCTCTTCTTGTGCCATGCTCATACTTTCTGTCATAGCATGGGCGTAGGTCATAAACACGCGTCCTGCTTCGGTAGGAATGACGGCACGGGTATTGCGATAAAAAAGCTGTTGCCCCAACGAATCTTCTAATTGTTTGATAATACGAGAGACCTTAGACGCAGACACCCCTTCTTTTCGAGCCACCACCGAAAAACTCTGAGCTTTATAGACACTGATATAGAAATGCAAAGTCTTTATGCTGATATTGTCGACGTTATTCATTTGTGCAACTTATGCAAAGGTCATTTCCACATTATAGCGTTTTTCATGAATATAAGCTCCTGTAGAATACCGCCATTGCTTATTAAGGATTTTTTTCATGCAAATATTATTGATACTTATCGTTGTGTTAGGCGGCATGGGGTTATCCGTTGAAGCGGGATTACTGGGCCCTTTAGGGGGTCAAGTTGGTGAATTGTGGGCGACATTGAGTATTTTCGGTGTTGGTGCAGCATTGACTTTTTTTCTTATGTTATTTTTTAGTCCACGCAATAGCCCTTCATTTTTCTCGCAACCCCCTTTGTTACTCGTTGGCGGAATTTTAGGTCCTATTTACGTGGTGGTCTTAACCGTCGTCACACCAGTCATCGGCGTTGCAATGACAATGATTGGCATACTTGCTGGCCAAATCTCAAAAAGTCTGATCATCGATCATTATGGACTATTTGGAACCACAGAAAGAAAAATAGACAATAAAAGAATCATAGCCTTGGTTTTTATCATTGCTGCACTGTTCTTTATGGCGAAGGGGTAAAATAGATGATGCTTATATTAATGATCGTATTGGCAATAATTGGCGGGGCTGCCTTAAGTGTTCAAGCGGCTTTAAATGGTCGTCTGGGTGGTAATGTTGGCGTCTTTAAAAGCGCATTTCTCACTTTTTCTGTGGGCGCGCTAGTTACTGCTTTACTTATTTTCTTCTTTGAACCAAACCACTCAGTCACGTTAATGGACGTGCCCAAATGGCAGTTACTTGGTGCGCTTTGCGGTGTGCCTTATATCGTCATTATGGTAGTTGCAGTACAACGTATCGGTACTGCCGTCGCAACGGTAGCTGTCATTTTCGGTCAGCTTAGTATGAGCGTGCTAATCGATAATTTTGGTTGGTTAGGTAATGAAGTAATCACACTCTCGGGTAGTCGAATTGCTGCTTTGGTTTGTTTGGCAATTGCACTTTATTTTATTTATTCTAGTAATAAGTCTGAACCTAAAGCTGCTTAGTTACCCTTTGTTAAGTGCTAATTATAAGATGATTGGTGTTATAGTCAATCCAAAAAAAGCATGGTACATCGAGTCATAATGTTCTAATTATTTTTTATTGATTGCTTGTGATTATTGGATTTTTGCGCTAATACTGACAATAGCCAAACTAAAAAGGATGAGCCGTTGCGGTTCATCCTTTTTAGTTTATATTATCTGTTATTGATATTGGCAATTTCATCATCAAGCTGTACACGTCGCTGCTTCGTATAAGTTGCTAAGCAACCATTGCTTGCCATTGGATAAGCACTGCCGCCACTAAAACCACGAGCTGAGAACTTGCAGGCCTTATCTCTAAAGTCAATCCATGCAAGCTGCGCTGTCTTTAATTGCTTTTTTTCACTAGCGTCTAACAGACGTTGTAAATCACTATAGGATTTATTCAATTTCCTGTCTTCCGTTGATAACTCAGTTGCCGTGCATTTATTGATATCTGCCTGAGTATTGGCATTATCACAGGCACTAGCAGCTGATGCTTGCGCCGTAGCAAACAGACCGACAGATAACAACGTTAAACCAGACAGCTTTCTCAAATTACTCGTTATTTTTTTCATGTAGCACCTCATTGTTATTCATAATCAGAAAATACTAGCATAGAGAACGTTGGGTTTTTATTGAGTCCTGTTAAGAAACGTCATTCACCTATCATGAGTCAAACGCCACTCTTATAATGCATTATTGGCCATCATTATTTACTGCTATCCCCTATACATTATAGGATCCTGAGTTTTTAGCAATTATGATATAACGCTTCTTATAAGCCAATTCTGTTGTTTAGAGAAACAGTTTTATAAGTGTTTATGGAATAAAAGTAAAATTTCATACTAAAAATTTACATTAATATACTGAATAAAAAAACTCACTGGCTTAGTATCAAGTGTCAAATCTTCCAATAATTAATATAAATAGGACTAAAAATCATGTCAAACAAATCACATAATAATAATGTAGAGAATAAGTCAGAAGATACGCCTACAAACAATGCAGTAACCTCTGTAGAGGTTTTAAAAGGAGACGACGTTATCTCAGAAGACCACCATTCTGATCAAGACGATAAATCTAGTAAAGATAATTTATTTGATAAAGATTATACGTCTAACAAAGACAGCAAGTCTGATAAGGATGACAAATCTAGGGAAGACGATAAGTCTAGCAAAGACGATAAATCTAGCCAAGATGACAAGTCTAGTAAAGATGACAAGTCTAGTAAAGATGACAAGTCTAGTAAAGATGATAAATCTAACAAAGATGACACATCTAACAAAGATGACACATCTAACAAAGATGACACATCTAACAAAGATGATAAATCTAGCGAAGATGACAAATCTAGCGAAGATGACAAATCTAGCGAAGATGACAAATCTAGCGAAGATGACAAATCTAGCCAAGATGACAAATCTAGCCAAGATGACAAATCTAGCCAAGATGACAAATCTAGTGAAGATGATAAGAATACAACGATAGCTAATATTTATCAGTGGGCTACCAAGCTTAAAGATGACTTTATGTCGGACAAAAGTAAGTCAGATGATAAAAAGTCAAGTGACAAAAAATCAGACGATGACACATCAGAAGACAATAAATCAGACAGTGATAAATCAGATAAAGACGACAAGTACAGTGCAACTGTCGCAAATATCTACCAATGGGCGTCAAAACTTAAAGATGATCTTAAGTCTGAAGCTTCTGGTATGACATATGGTGTTTCTGAAAAAGCAGTTGCTATGCTACTGAACAAACTTGTAGACGGCGTAGATGCTGAATTAGAAGCGTTCGATAAGAAAGCTGAAGACTCTGAGCAGTCAGATGCCAATAGCAAAGAAGAACGTCAGAAGATCGTTGAGAAAAAAGAAAAATACCAAGGTATGATTGATCAATTAGAAAGCTAGTTAGAAACCTACCTTAAGCACATTTTAAGTGTATAAATCCAGTGTTAAGCGTTTAACTCAGAACGCTAACACTGGATTTTTTATTGTCTTTCTTAAGTATATCGGTATCACAGTGGTAAACCCTGTTGGCATTAAAAGTACAATTAATGATGCAACATATTTTTAACCCACTGATACAACAGGTACAGGCTATTTCAATATGCTTCGATATTACCTTCTATCTCCTATCTTCCATCTTCTATCCAAAAGCGATTGACTCTATATATAAATTCATAATATAACATATATTATATTCATTACTCAGAATATAAAGAGGTACTCTTTTCTCTATGAACGCTCATAAGAAGAACTACGGAGGGACCGCCATGATGTATTTAAGCTACACTCTCAAATGCTGGGCATTAGGTGTCACTTTTTTCTTAGTTTTTTACTTCATGGTGGTTATGAGTGACCCAAGCTTTAGCAAATATCTTTATATGCTGGCGCTTAGCACTTTACTATTTCCTATTGCTAAGCGCGCTATCGATGTGATTACAGATTTTTTTACATCAAAGAATGTATTATTCGACGGCTTATTACTTTCGATGTTGATTAATATTATTATTTGGGTATTTACACCATTTATTGTGGCATTAACTGTGATTGCCTTTATATGCTATAGCGTGGGTGTAATTACAGAGCATATCAGGCATTAATATTTTCAAATAAAAAGGCGGGACTAACAATTGCTAATCCCGCCTAAACATTGGAAATACTTTCTGCTTTTAACCCACCTTATCCCACATTTTGCTCAGGCGCTTCGGCGATACTGCCACACGGGTTTTCATCGGCTGAGCAAATAGCTGGATACGATACTCCTCCACCATCCAGCGATATTCGCTAATAGCTTCCTTATCCGCACGTCCTGCCAAGCGCTCCATGTGTAGATCTAATGCATAAACCCCATCCAGATCAGCATCCAGATTGTGCTCGAGTCGCTCAAGTCGAATCTCTAGGGCTTCAAGATAGCGTGGGTACTGCTGCCAATGACTATAATCCATCCGGTAAACAAAATCAGCCAAGTGCAGATCTTCTAACTGATCTTCAATATCTTCGATAGACTCTCCAAATATCTCACGATCTAGCATCAACAACCCCTGACGAATGCGCTGCCAACGAGTATAGACATTTTTGAGGGTTTTTATCACGCTTTGACCCGTCAATAAAAAATTACTTGTCACCACATCTAGCGTTTTTTGATACTCTTCTGATGTAAACGGCAGCTCCTCACTCAGACCGACAGCGATGCTATCGGCACTTTCAGGTATATCTGTACTATGATCAAACAACACATAGTGCTCTTCGAGCGCGGCGTCTAGTGCAGCATCAACAATAATGGTTTTGAGATTCTCCATGTCGCCAAGCGGGGCAAAAGCCAGTTTAAATATTTTATCTATTTGACTGGTTAGCTGTTTTTTCTTTGCGCCAAGCTTACCTTTTATTAACGTCAAAACACCGATGCGGTGCGCCTGCAATGCTGCATTGACGTCTGTATATTGATGAATCGATACAGCTTCTCCTGCCTCATCAGCAACCAATGCCGAAAACTGCTTCATCACCACGCCTGCACTGTGATGATTCTTACTAAAGGCAAAGTGCGCCGGAAACTCTGTATGGACGCCCTGCTGCTCGGTTACTGCTTGGCTGGTCTCAGATGCATGACGAATCTGTAGCGTTTGCAGATCGCGACCCTTTTCGATGATACGGTTTTTATCATCGACCACACTGATTTGTGGCTGCAAATAACGATCAATCGACGACGGATTGAAGCTCTCTGGCGTCACTGACATGATGCCGCGACGGTTTAGCGCTTGGCACAATTGCTTTAACAGCCCTTGACCACCCGTAGGCTGCAATTCATCAAATAGACTGTCAGCCGTATCCGGAATGGGTACAATTTGACGGCGAATATCTTTTGGTAATGACTTCAATAACTGCAATACCAATTCAAAGCGCCAGCCAGGCACACCCCACAGTAGCTCAATAGCATCGAGCTGCGGCAACGCTGCAAGTGGCACACGAATGGTGACCCCATCGTCATCGCTCGCTGGATCAAAGACGTAGCGCAGTGGCAGTTTTAAATCACCCAATTTCCATACTTCTGGAAAGTCGCCCGTCGTTGGGGCTTGGCTATTTAGCACGTCGTCATCAGTGAAGAACAGATGCTTGCTATCGGTTTTTTCGACCTCTGCACGCCAGTCTTCAAAAGCTTTACGGCTGGCAATGTGAGCTGGGATTTTTTTATCATAAAATTGATAAAGCGACTCTTCATCAACCAACAAATCACGGCGGCGCAACTTATCTTCAATGCGCTCGATATCTGCGATTTTATCCATATTGTGTTGCAAAAATGGGGCAGCGCGACCCAAGTTACCGGTCACCAGACCATCACGGATAAAAATTTCTCGCGACTCGCTCAGATTGACTTGCTCATAATTAGTCAACTGCTTGCTAATAATAATGAGACCAAACAAGCTGATCTGCGCATATGCTTTGACACGCCCTGTCTTTTTCGACCAATGCGGCTCAAAGTAGTGATATTTTAACAAGTTGCCTGCCGCTGAGATAATCCACTCAGGCTCGATTTTAGCGACCGTACGCATAAAGACTTGGGAGGTTTCTACCATCTCAAATGCCATAACCCAAGGTGGTACTTGTTTAAACACAGTACTGGCTGGGAAAATTTTGGCTTTTTGTTGACGCGCCGCTAGATACTCACCGCGATTTTCAGTTTTATGGGCGATAATGGACAATAAGCCCGTTAATAGCGCTCGGTGCAAGTTGGCGTATTTGACCGCTTTGAGTTCTTCATCCTCAATCGCAGTGGGATCACTGGTAACAGCTTCAATTGATGTGCTTTTAGCATTGTTTTGATCCGCAGTTTTTGCGTCACTCACATCGGTCAGCTTAAGCTCAGTCACCATTTGCACCAGCTGACGATGCGTCTGATGCCATTCGCGCACACGCGGGAAGCTAAGATAGTTTTTCTTCGCAAATTGCTTACGCTGATTACCAGACAGCTTATTGCCGTCCTCATCTTTTTCAAACAAAGCCTTCCATAGACTCAAATAGAACAAGAAATCAGAATCATCTTGACGGAAAACCGCATGCTTCTGATCAGCCTGCGTGCGTTTATTCGCAGGACGTTCGCGCGGATCTTGTACAGCGAGCGCGGCAACCACGATCAGCATCTCACGAATACAGTCAAAATCAGAACCAGCGACTAACATACGTGCTAGCCTTGGATCAATTGGCATACGTGCCATATGCTGACCGATACGAGTCAGATTGAGATGGTCCATGCCTTTTTTGGCTTTTGGCTTACTGGTTTGATTGGTAGCAGATTCACTTTTGGCAGTGATTGCACCCAATTCATCAAGTAGCTTATGACCATCAGTGACTAGACGACTATCAGGTGGTTCGATAAAAGCAAAATCATCCACGCTACCCAGACGCAGGTTTGCCATCTGTAAAATAACAGATGCTAAGTTGGTTCGCAGAATCTCCGGCTCTGTAAACTCCGGACGACCACTAAAATCTTCTTCACTATACAGTCGGATACAGACACCAGGTGCAACACGACCACAGCGACCTTTACGCTGATTGGCAGCGGCTTGCGAAATCGCTTCAATCGGCAGACGCTGCACGCGCGAGCGATACGAGTAACGCGAAATTCGTGCGAAACCCAAATCAATCACATAACGAATACCGGGAACCGTCAATGCCGTTTCGGCAACGTTAGTGGCGATGACGATACGACGACCACGACCTGATGGTTGAAAAATACGCTGCTGCTCTTCATAAGTTTGCCGCGCAAATAGTGGCAGCACTTCAGTGTGTTTGGGCCCATGTCGTACAAGCACTTCTTGTAACTCACGAATCTCAGCTTCAGTGGCAGCAAAGATCAAAATATCAGCTTGATCGGCATGGCCTTTGTTTTGAGCATCACTAAAGCACTCATCGACCGCTGCTACTACAGCACGTGGCAGGTTGTCTTCAAAGTCATCATAGCTGTCATCGTCAGAGCTAGTAACAGGCTCATCTGTGAGCGGACGATAACGAACCTCTACTGGAAAACTACGTCCTTCGACATTAAAAATTGGTGCAGGGACTTGGCGCTTCAGCTTGGCATCGTAGTGACTAAAATATTCACTAAAACGTTTGGTATCGAGCGTTGCTGACGTGATAATGACTTTTAAATCAGGGCGCTTGGGCAGCATCTTTTTGAGATAACCCATAATGAAGTCAATATTTAAACTGCGTTCATGTGCTTCATCAATAATAATAGTATCGTATTTACTTAAGAAGCGATCATGCCCTAATTCCGCAAGCAAAATACCATCGGTCATCAACTTAATGACTGATTGGGCTGATCCTTGCTCATTAAACCGAATCTTAAAACTAACGGTATTACCTAACTGCTCACCCAACTCTTCAGCGATACGATTTGCCACACTGCGGGCTGCCAATCTTCGTGGCTGCGTGTGCCCTATCTGTCCTGTAATGCCGCGACCTGCCAGCATCGCAAGCTTAGGCAGCTGTGTTGTTTTACCAGAACCCGTCTCACCTGCCACAATAATGACTTGATTATCAATAATGGCTTGTACCAAATCTTCAGCCCGTTGACTAACGGGTAAATCGAGGTTTAACTTGTTAGGTAAATCATCAGGAATACTGTCTATACGAGCCTGCACCATTTGCTGTGAGCGGCTTTTTATTTTGTCATATTGGGTACGTTTTTTAGAGAGAGCGTCGTCGGTTTTATCGTTATTCGTACTCTTGGACTTTTTACTGTTCACTGCCGCACGCGCCAACTCTCGCTCTAGACGGCTTAAATAATAGCTGTCTTTGGCAAGTACTGGCAAATCAGTGCTATCAACGATTGGAGATGGTTTCTTACTATCTGGTACGATAGTTGAATCTTCATTGTTTGGCATTACCAATTCTTTTTCTTCTTGATGATTATTTATAGTAGAGGCGTCTAAAGTTGTATTTTTTGGAGTATTGGGCATATTTACTTAGGCTATTTATTATGTAGAAGTGATTAGATTATGGGGGTATTCTAGGTGTGATTCAAGTTGAACATAGTGTTTGGTTAAAGCTAGAAATACCTTTGCAATATTAACCCAGGCTTCTTATGTGTTTTTGCTGCCCTAACGTTATATAGACACTAAAACGATGAAAAGTACTATCCCAATACAAATACCGACAATAACCCACTTAATAAATTCTTTGATCAAGTTTTTCAAACCTATGAGCCTTATCTTTATGAGTGAGTGACTTATTGAGTATGGATACTAAAATTAATCACTAACAGTATAAATTGTCTGCTGATTAGTAGCAGCGCCCATAAAAAAGGTATGTATTTGCTGTAAGGGCAACCTAGGAAAAGGCAGGTGTAGGGAAAGTATTAATTTTTCTAGCGCCTCCATCTCATTCGCTAAAGCTTTAGCAGTTTCAGGTTGAATCTGCGGATTGTCATAAAGAGTGTCAATTAACCACGTCAATTGTGGAAAGTTAGCATTATCATGGATCTGGTACAACGTGGGCAGCATATCATCAGAGATTTCGCAGCGCGTTTTGCGGATCATACCGCTTTTGTAGTACATATCTAGAGACATATTATGATAGTTTCCTTAAATTCTTAATACTTAAATAACCGACATATTCTTTATCTTCTTTCATTTCAATATCACTCATACCCATCTCAACGATAGGCTCAATCAAAAGCTGAATGTTTGAAACAAGATCACCAACGTTATATATATCGTCTATATCTACCTCAAATTTATCATCAATATGCGAAGCAGCATCAAAGAATGAGTTTTTATCTTTAAAGGTAAACGTTTTATAAAACTCACTCTGTTTCGCTTGTTTAATTGCGTCCGCTTGACTGGAAGCTACAACAAGTAGTTTATAATGAAACTCTTCAAAACTCCCCTGCTGATAGCCGCCCAAGTTTATAAAAAATAGCTTTAAATCAGAGTTGTTTTCTACTTGCTCGTTTGTCTCAATCAATTTAATTGTATAGTTATCAACTTTAGTAATGGCACGATACGAGTCAATATGCCATTTATTTTTTACTTCCGGCCAATGATTGTTAATATCGGTTATCAACTCAGGTAGCTGACCTGCCACACCAAAAAACATATCATGCTGTTCAATCAAGCGGCCTTTGGGACGACCGCCTAGTTGAACCATATATAGAGTCAGCATGTTGTGTAGTCCTTGTTAAATAATGATTTTTAAATAATCGTTTATGAATAGTTTTATGGTTTGACACCAACCGATATACCAATCTAATTATATTGATAATACTCGCCCTGTCTTTAAGGCAAAAGCCCAGTCTTTACGACCATTTTTTAGAGCCAATCTTGCTGCTGCTTCGTGGTCATAAGTTACCTTTATATGCTCGGTCTGCCAATGTTTTCTCTGCTCGGTCTCAACACATTTGATCAGTACATAATTCGCGTGAGGTGAATAAGTTTGCATCTTATGAACGATTGGTAAATCATCTTCATAGGCTGGATAACCTACACTACCTGTATTAATAACAAGCTGCCCTGATGACAATGTGACAGTACGTGGGATATGGGTATGACCACAGACAATAATTTTGCTTTCAATGTCACTTAGCAATGACAAAATAATTGCATCATCACGTACCATTGGCGCCCCTGTGGTGATATCTTCAAGTAAATATATCATGTCGTTGGTTGGTGACCCATGGCACAAATAGATATCCTCACTTAAATGACAATCAAATGGTAACGAGCGCATCCACTCTATCGCATTTTTCGGCAAATCTTTGACAATAAAATCCAGTGTCAAATTGTCAGCAATGTCTGCTTCAGTCGCCTCATAAATTTGTCTGTCTTGATTGCCACGAATGGTAACGATCTTATTTTGATGCGTCATTAGTAAATCATATGTCGCCTTAGGAGCAATAGGCCCGTATAAGATATCACCAAGATTGACGATTTGATCGACATTGCGATGTTGAATATCAGCAAGTACTGCTTCAAGCGCAAATACATTGCTATGAATGTCTGAGATGGCAGCAATTGTGCTCAAATTCTTATTAAAATAAGTCACTTTTTCCAACTTTTTTCCAAAGCATTATTTTACACGGCCTTTAAGAATAAAAGTGAATAAAAAACCCAATGTTCCATGAGCATGGAGACATTGGGTTTCTATTCATTACTATTGCAGCGTTGAAAATCGCTAGGCTATATTAAGAAGAAGTATGCCCATAAACCGACAACAAGGGTCGCGATAATATTGAGAATAACACCTGTACGCACCATTTCTGTCTGTTTTATCAGGCCAGTACCAAATACGATAGCATTTGGAGGCGTGGCAACTGGTAGCATAAAGGCACAAGAGGCGCCAATACCGATGACCAATACTAAGACTTCATGTGGTAAGCCCATCTGCTCAGCAATAGCCGCAAATACTGGTACTAGTAGTGCTGCCGATGCAGTGTTAGAGGCAAATTCTGTCAAGAAGATAATAAAGGCCGACACGGCAATCATGACCACGATAAGTGGTGCAGAAGACAGTGCGTTTGCCACCGTTTCACCCAGCACCAGCGAAGCGCCTGAAACCTTCAAAATCGTCGATAGTGCGATACCACCACCGAACAACATGAGAACGCCCCAATCAGTGTTGTCAGATACTTGCTTCCATGACACCAGACCGAGACTGACCACTGCTACGGCTGCTGATAAAGCAACGACCGCATCAGTATCCGTAATATCTAAGGCTGCTCCGATTTGTTTGGAAAGTATCCAACTCAACGCAGTAACAATAAAGACGATGATAGTCACGATGCGAGGTTTGTTCCAAGCGATTGGTTCGTCTTCATTCAATGTGATGGTACGATTCAGGTTCGGTTTTAGATATAAATACATTGCACCTAATAATAGTGGCAATAGCACCAACATCATTGGAATACCAAATTTCATCCAATCAACAAAGGCAATATCGAGTGCTTTTGCAGCAATCGCGTTTGGCGGTGAACCAACGATAGTACCCAAACCACCTAGACTCGCTGAATAAGCAATACCCAGTAGTACGAAAACGAAGGTACCACGATCTTTTTCACGGTCAACTTGCGTCAAAATACCGAGTGCCAATGGCAGCATCATCGCTGCTGTGGCGGTATTCGATATCCACATTGACAGAAACGCTGTTACACCAAATATCAAAAATACAGCGGTACTCAGTTTGCCACCAGACAGTGATAAAATCTTTAGCGCAATTTTTCTATCCAATTGTTGCACATGTAGCGCGGCTGCTAAAGCAAACCCTCCGAAGAACAAATAAATAGTCGGATTGGCAAAGCTCTGTAAGCCAATCTCAGCATCAAAGTCCGGTATGCCAATCAAAGCACCCAACACCACGACTAACAATGCAGTAATCGTAACGTGTAGTGCTTCCGTTAGCCAAAGCGCACCAATAAAGAATAACAGCGCCAAGCCTTTGTTGGCATTAATATCAAATGGCAGTACATTATAAATAATCATAGCAACAATCGCTGCAATAGCAACGACTATCAATCCTTTGCCTGTACCCTTTGGAAAGGTATCAGTAAATAAATACTCATTACCATCTTTTGGAAGATGGCTATCTAGTTTTTGCTCTGACATGAATTGTCCTTATTGTATTCAGAGTGGTCGTGAAATTGAGACTTACGACAATACGCGCCAGTCATAAACTGTCGTTGCATTAGCTCGGTAACTATTTGGGCGTTGCCATAATATCAGAATTATTTGTAGTCGAATATGATCTGATTACATTTCGTACGATTGTCCACACTATCTGGCTTTATAAAGATCTCTTTTATATTTCACTAGTGTTAATTTTTGTTTCTGACTACTTTTTATCTTCGCATTTTTATTTGTGATGATTAACGTATCAAAATTACATAAAGCCTTCAAACATTCATCATTCAGCGCTATACAAGCCAAAACCAATGTCACATAATCATAAGGTTAAGCAAAAACACTAATAAAAATGACTAGGAGTATTTCATGCCAAACGCTAACCAAACAGATTCGACAACCAAAATGGCGCCAAAAGATATCAATCAAGATGGCCTTGCCAAAAAAGATCAACAACGCACGGATGATTCAGCGCTGGATATGATGCAAGGTATGCACGAACATGAAGATCATGAGCAAGAAGATAAAGAATAGTGTAGGTAAATAGAGAATGGTCAAGTAAGCAGTTAGAGCATTAAACATTGTTTTAATGCTCTATAATTGATAGTACACTTTTAAAAAGCATTATTAAGAGTACCTTTAAATAAAAAATACGCTTCTTATATTTTAACTGGCTGTCTTCTTTCTGGTAACTTTTGCACCATAGCACTATATAAGACAGCTGTTGTTGATACAATTGTAATGGGCAAAAATAATGCTCTATATTGAAATTGGCTGTACAGAAGTGCGCCTAAGACACTACCACCGCAAAAACATTGCCAAATAATTAATTGAAAGGTAAGTTTTGGCTTATCTATAGATCGACCAGCGATCCAGTTACCAATGGCATGACCCACATCTGAGGTCAAACCTGTTAGATGTGTGGTTCTGATAGCAGATGCACTATAGGTTGCCACCATCACATTTTGTAATCCGCAAGCCATGGCTGCCGTTAGCTGCCCTATATTATTCTCCTGCTGATATAGCCAATAACTGAGCACCAGTAATACCGCTTCAATACAAAGCGCAAGACTATAGCGCTTTCCCAGCTTTAATGACGTTTGACCAATGATCACACCGCTCAATACCGCCCCTATTAAAAAAGTCAGCAATGTTGCACCAATAAATAAAACACTGCGCATATCTAAAGAAGCAATAGCAGTTGCAAATAAACTTACATTCCCAGTCACGTGAGAGACTGACAAAGTAGTGAATCCCATTAATGCAATTGTATTTACGCAACCTGCACTCAATGCCAGTAGCGCCCCACCCCACATTATCCATTTTGGTAATTTAGTTATCATATTTGTTGTCCAAAAATCAGTGCCAAACCATTTATCATTTGGCCAAAAAGGCAACACAGTTGCCTTTTATATTAAATTAAGTTAAACATTTACAATAACCAAATGGGGTTTAAATGGTTATTGTTTTGGCTCGTCGAGCAACATCAATTGTTCACTGATGGCAACGGTGTTAAAACCTGCATCAACAAACATAATTTCACCAGTAACCCCAGATGCCCAAGGTGACAATAAAAATAGTGCAGCGTTACCTACCTCATTCTGAGTGACATTGCGTTGTAATGGTGCAATCTTTTCGCTGATATCGAGCATCTTACGAAATGACTTTATACCGCTGGCAGCAAGCGTACGGATAGGACCTGCTGAAATAGCATTTACACGAATACCTTCGCCGCCCATAGAAGTAGCAAGATAACGAACGCTGGCTTCAAGACTGGCTTTTGCCATACCCATGACATTGTAGTTTGGTAACACCGAGATACTACCTTCATAAGTCAACGTCAACATAGAACCATGACGCATTGCCAATAACTCACGTGCTGCTTTGGCTAATGCAACAAAGCTATAGCTTGAGATATCATGAGCAATATGACTGCCCTCACGAGTGGTCGCATTCACAAAATCACCGTCTAGCTGATCCATGGGTGCAAAACCAATCGCATGAACGACACCGTCAATGCCGTCGCCCCAATGCGCATTCACTTGTTCAAAGCAAGCAGCGATAGAATCATCTGATGCCACATCACACTCTAATACCAAGTCTGCTTCGAATTGTTCCGCTGCCATATCGACGCGCTTTTTAATCTTGTCGTTTGGATACGTCAAGATAAGAGACGCGCCTTCACGATGTAGTGCTTCTGCGATAGCCCAAGCGATAGACAGTTTACTTGCAATGCCGGTCACAACAAATCTTTGGCCTTGTAGCAACATAGTATTCCCTTTTTAGTCGATAAAAGTTGTTTAATTAATGTGTTTTAATATAACTGTAAGTTCGCTACAGTGTAAGAAAGCAAAATCTTTTACATTATACATAAAATATTTTAAGTGTACATTCGTAAACTATTATAACTTACGATGTTGATAAATATTCTTTAAAAATTTAACTGCCACCACAGCAGTATGAAGTTAGTCAGATTTCAAGTATAATCACAACCCTCCCCAGCTTGCACAATTTTTATAAAAATCCTTTACATAATAGGATTTAGCGTTAAGCTACACCCACATTTTGGATGGCTGCCAAACTTATGAGTAACACCCCAACTATAACATCAGATTACCAAGAAAGCGTTGAATCATATCGTCAACTGATTGGCTCAACTGGCGAGGACTTAGAACGTCCGGGTCTTGAAGAGACACCAATGCGTGCCGCAAAAGCCTTTGCCCACTTAACACAAGGCTATCATCAAAGCTTGGACGAGGTTGTCAACGATGCCCTGTTTCCATCGAGCAATCGTGAGTTAGTATTGGTACAAAATATTGAATTCTATTCCTTATGCGAACATCATATGTTGCCTTTTCATGGCATCGCACATATAGGCTATTTGCCCAATGGTCAGGTATTGGGTTTGTCAAAATTTGCTCGTATTGTTGATATGTTCGCCCGCCGTCTTCAGGTTCAAGAAAACCTAAGCGATCAAATAGCGCAAACCATTATGGACGTAACAGGTTGTCGCGGTGTGGCTGTTGTGATGGATGCCTCGCATATGTGTATGATGATGCGTGGTGTGAACAAACAACAATCTACTACCCGTACCACTTCAATGCTGGGTGAATTTGTTCATGACAATCAAGCACGAATGGAGTTTTTGACAGCGATACCTAGACGTCAACCAGCGTTTTAAATGACTGGGTTTGATTTCGCCCAAAATAATCGAATCAAACAAATCATTATTCTGCTAAAAAGGACATAGTATCTAAGCGATACTATGTCCTTTAATCCCTACCTACTCTTAAGCAACTTTGTCGCTTGTCTTTTCATCATTCACCAGCCCATCACTCGCCTGCTTAATTTTCATTAAAATATCTTTTATCTCAGATGCCGACATATAAGTCGGAACCGCATAGGTATCACTGACCTCTTTAGCAGCCGCTTTAGCAATCTTATCAAAGTCGCTGACCTGCATCCCTTTGACAGTTGGATTGATCCCTACGGTTTGAATCAAATCACGTACTTGTGTGATAAGATAGTCAGCTAGGTTACTATCATTCGTATGACTATCTTTAACGATACCGGTTCTTTTGGCCAGTGCCGCCAATCTCTTTTTGCTGGCATTACGGTTTACATCAAGTATATAAGGCAACACGATAGCGTTAGCACGACCATGAGGAATACTATAGTGCGCGCCCAACTGGTGAGCAATGGCATGTACATAACCAAGACCAGCCTTGTTAAATGCGATGCCACCGTAGTGTGCTGCTATTCCCATCTCTTCTCTGGCTTTTAAATCGCTACCGTCTTTATAAACCAATGGTAGATAGTGCATCACAGATTTGACAGCAGAGGCGGCATAATAATCTGTTTCCACACTCGCATTCACGCTCATCCACGCTTCTAATGCATGTGTCAGCACATCAATCCCAGTGTCTGCTGTGATATGTGCTGGCATGCCCTTCATAATGATAGGATCAATAGCAGCTGCTAATGGCACCATTCTTGGGTCAATAGATAGGGCTTTTTGATGGGTCTCATCATCTGATACTACCGCACCTAATGTCGCCTCTGAGCCTGTGCCCGCCGTTGTAGGGATACAATATAAAGGGGTTGCAGGTTTTCTTGCTTTGAGAATACCGATAAGCTTCTGAGGAGCGCAATCATTGCCTTGTGCCATCGCAATCATCTTAGCCGCGTCAATCACTGACCCACCGCCAATAGCTATTATCGAGTCACACTTGGCTTCTAATGATTGACGTAGTCCTTCTTCAACCACCTTAAATGTAGGGTCTGGCGTCACACCATCATAGACTGTATAACTGATATTGTGTTTATCTAAATAATTAGTGACTCTCGCCGGCACACCCAGTTTATTGAGCACTGCATCAGTGACGATAAAGACATGGGTATTGCCTTCATTGATAAGCATATCGCACAGCTCATCACAAGAAGTTTCGCCAACAAATAACATTGGTCTTCTGATAGGTATGACGTAAGAAAACGCTTTTAATACTTTGGCACGAGTCTTAGCAACTGCCAAATAACCAGCGTGCTGTAACCCATTCATACTTACCAACTTAGCCATACTGTTTTGTTTTTTCATGGGTACAAAATCCTTTTTAATAATATTAACCATAGCAATGGCGATTGTTTAATCAACCATTTATGCTTTCGATTGAACCAACAATAACGTTAGCGCAATCATCTATATAATCGAGTAACGGCTTCAACTCATTGTAACACTGCCATTTTGAGTGTGCCGCTATTATTATGAACGGCTATGTGCTGATATCTTGTAAGATTCTAATTCACTATGAATCCGTGGTTTAGGTAAATTATTTGTAAAGATGTTTCAATCCTATTTTACCAACCATTGCTAATCATCTTGACTAAGACATTTTTCATTAAGATAAAAACTCTGCTTAGGCTAAATAATACCTGCCTGTAATAACTTTTTTGCATAGGGGTGTTGTGGTTTATTAAAAATATTTTCGGTATCGCCAGACTCAACGCATGTACCATCTTTTAATACCATCACCTGCTGACATAACGCACGTACGACCTTTAAATCATGACTGATAAACACATAGCTGATATGCAATTTTTCCTGAATTTCTCGCAATAATTTGACCACGGTCACCTGCGTTGTACTATCAAGCGCAGACGTGGGTTCATCCAATATCAATAAGCTTGGCTTCATGATGAGTGCTCGCGCCAAAGCCACACGCTGACGCTGCCCCCCTGATAGCTCATGAGGATACCGCTGCGCAAATTCTACAGGTAGATGTACAGTGGCAAGACTGTCCATCACCGCCTGCTGACGAGCCGCTTTATCAACCCCTTGGACCAGTAGTCCTTCTTCGACTATTTGCAATACGGTCATACGAGGATTGATACTGGCAAATGGATCTTGAAACACCATTTGAATCTGGGAGCGAAAGGTGCGCAGCGCTTTTTTAGACAAGGTTGAAATCTCTTGTCCATTAATCTGTATTTGACCGCTCACACGTGCTTGATTACTGAGTAACTGACTGAGTGCAAGGGCGATGGTTGTTTTCCCAGAGCCCGATTCACCAACAATACCTAGCGCCTGTCCTTTTTTTAGACTCATATTTACGTCTTTGACTGCATCAAACCAGCGTTTCGTACCGCCAAACAAGCCTTTTTCGATTGGGAACTGTACTTGTAAATGATTGACTTGCAATACTGTCGCACGCTGGCTCTGCTCATTAGTACGTAACATCAATGCCTGCCCAAAATCTTGCTGGATAAGCGTACGCGTATATTCTGCCTGAGGCTGATTAAACACAGTGGCCGTTAGCCCCTGCTCAATCGTCTGTCCTTGACGCATGACAATAACCTCATCACTATAACGTCTGACCAAATTTAAATCGTGACTGATGAGCACCATTGCCATATTATGCTGATGCTTAAGATCATCTAATAGCTCAAGTATTTCATGTTGCAACGTAACATCAAGCGCAGTGGTTGGTTCATCAGCAATTAATATATCAGGCTGCTGGGCCAATGCCATGGCAATCATCACGCGTTGCCGCTGGCCGCCTGATAGCTCATGTGGATAGCGTTTGAGCTTATCAGCAGGATCAGTGATATTGACATCATCTAACAAAGCAATGCTTTGGTCTCGCCATGACTTTCTGGGTACACCGCTTAATCGCAGTGATTCAGCGATTTGCTTGGCAACGGTATGCAATGGATTTAATGCCGTCATCGGCTCTTGAAAGACCATGCCGATGCGTTGTCCGCGAACAGCACGCAGTGAGGCATTACGCTCGCTGCTATTTGCTATCGGCAATGCAGCCATGCCTGAATAACTTGCCAGCTGCACTTCACCACGAATCGTCAAATTTTCTGGCAATAAACCTAATAACGCAAGATTGGCAATCGATTTACCAGAGCCAGATTCACCAACGATTGCCAAGGTTTGTCTTTGTCTGAGCTCATAAGACAGTTGATCGACTAGCGTTGCGTTGGTAGGCGTGACAATACTGAGCTTGTCTACGATGAGCACAAGCCGATTTTGTTCATTGCTGTGGTTTTTTTTAGCGCTGTTATTTTTTGCGGTAGTCGTTGTCATATTAAGAACGCCTTGGATCAAACGCATCACGCAGCGCTTCGCCAACGAAGATAAGCAATGATAAGATAAAAGTTAAGCTAAAAAAGCCTGACAATGCCAACCAAGGCGCATCAAGGTTGTTTTTTCCTTGTACCATCAGCTCACCGAGCGATGGTGAGCCAGGTGGCAATCCATATCCCAAAAAATCCAGCGCGGTCAACGCAATAATATTGGCCGTTAGGATAAATGGCAATTGCGACAAGCTCGACGCCAGCGCATTTGGCAAAATATGTCTTAGCATAATTTGGCTATCTGACACGCCAAGATTTCGGGCAGCACGCACATAATCGAAATTACGCGCTCGCAAAAACTCTGCCCTGACCAAGCCAACCAAGCCCATCCAACCAAACAACAGCATCATGGTAAATAGCATTGTGATACTGGGGCTAAACAAACTGACCAAGATAATAATCATAAAAAGCTGCGGCATACCGCCCCATACTTCCATAAATCGCTGACCCGCCAAATCCACCCAGCCTCCGTAATACCCTTGTATGGCTCCAACGATAATACCAATTAGTGCGCCCGCAAGCGTCAATGCCAAACCAAACAGTAGTGACACCCGCAACCCATAAAGTATTCGCGCCAGTACATCACGGCCCAAGTCATCCGTACCTAACCAGTTCTGACTATTGGGCGCTGCTGGATACGGTAGACCAAGCTCGACATTTGGCGTCTGATCCGCAAAAGGAATCGGCGGCATGACATAGTAACCCTGATCATTAATCAGGGCTTGTACGGCCGGATCTTTATAGTTGGTTTCAGTCTCAAAAACGCCCCCAAAAGTGGTTTCAGGGTAGGCTTTCAATATTGGGAAATAGTAATCACCTTGATATTGCACCAATACTGGTTTGTCATTGGCAATCACATTGGCTGCCATACAAATCACAAATATCAGTGAAAAAACGAATAGCGATATCATTCCTAGACGATTGCGGCGAAAGCGATTCAGACGCGCTTGCCAGATAGGATTCAGACGGTGTTTCTTTTGTGTAATGACAGAAGATGTTATTGAGGTTGGCGGATGACTTGACATTAGCGCCCCTCAAAATCGATACGAGGATCAATCAAATGGTAGCTTAAATCACTGATCAATTGTAATAGCAGCCCCACCAACGTAAAAATAAACAGCGTACCAAATATCACAGGATAATCACGCTGCTGAATGGCTTCAAAACCAAGCAAACCTAAACCATCAAGTTTAAAAATAATCTCTATCAGAAAATTACCTGCAAAGAAAATACCAACGATAGCGGCTGGAATACCGGCAATAATAATCAACATTGCATTACGAAATACATGTCCATAGAGAACTTGGCGCTCATTTAAGCCTTTGGCACGAGCGGTAAGCACATATTGCTTACCCAATTCTTCTAAAAAGCTAAACTTGGTTAAATAAGTCAAGCCTGCAAAACCTCCGACCGTACTTGCTAAAAGCGGTAACGCCAGATGCCAAAAATAATCTTTTATCTTACCCAATGTACTCAATTGATCAAAATTCTCAGACGTTAGCCCTTGGAGAGGAAAAATATTCCAGTAACTACCGCCCGCAAAGAACACCAAGAGTATAACGGCAAATACAAACACAGGAACCGCATGACCAATGGCGAGGAGCATAGCAGTGATTTTGTCAATACCTGAACCATGATGCATGGCTTTATAAACACCAAGTGGAATGGCAATCATATAAATGAGCAGCGTACTCCAAAGCCCAAGCGAGATTGAGACTGGTAGCTTCTCTATAATAAGATCTGTTACAGATTGTCCCTTAAAAAATGACTCCCCAAAATCAAGCTGAGCATAGTTTTTTAGCATGAGCCAAAATCGTTCAGGAGCGGACTTGTCAAAACCATACTGTGCATTGATCGCCGCAACCATGTCTTCAGATAAGCCGCGAGTGCCCTGATATGTGCTGTTGCTGCCTGAACTACCCGCACCGATATTTCCACTTAAAGCGCTATCTTTTCCGCTTTGCTCAATGAGTGCCAGTTGTTGCTCTACAGGGCCACCAGGCGCTGCTTGCACAATCACAAAATTTGCCAGCAATATCAAAAAAAGCGTCGGCAATATTAGCAGTAACCTTTTTAAGATATAACGACCCATAATGCGGCTTCCTAAAGTAAACATACAATAACAGAGAAAATGGGTGGCTCGCTTTTACCAAGTCTGCATGACGACTAAAAGTTATTTTTAAGCTCACGCAGGGCGGCAAATACAGTCAAAGATTTTTCATCAGCAATATCTATTTTAGACTTCACACCTGCTATTACATTCGGCTCTTGTGCTCGCAAAAACACATTTACCGCTCGCTCATGCTCTAATGTGACGGGTAAACTCGGTAGCCCTTGAGCGGTCTTATTTTCTGTTTGTACCAGTGCCTGCTCCATTGCCTCATTAGTAGGCTCGATAGACAAACCAAAGCGTAAGTTGCTGGCAGTATACTCATGGGCTGGATATAGTAGCGTCTCATCTGACAGGCTGTCTAAACGCTTAAAGCTGTCATGCAATTGCTCAATCGTACCAGTAAAAACACGTCCACAGCCAGCGCTAAATAACGTATCACCGCAGAAGCAATAATGACGTCCTTCGATATCTAAAATATAGGCCACGTGGCTTGCGGTATGACCAGGCACCTCCCATACTTGAGCAGCACAGCCCCAGGCGCTCACCGTGCTACCATCTTTTATTGTCTGGTCTTCATCGACATTGTGCTCCGTATGGGCAACCAAGTGAGTCATAGGATAAGACTCTTGTAGCTCTGCGACGCCGCCGATATGATCATGGTGGTGGTGCGTGGTCCAAATTGACGTCAGCTCCAGCTCATTTTCTTCTAAATAAGCAATGACAGGTGCCGCTTGACCCGGATCAATAACGATCGCTTGTTTATTGTTTTCATTGATTAAGGTCCAAATGTAGTTATCATTAAAAGCCTTAATAGGGTGAATACGGATACTCATATTAAATCCTTACCAGTCGTTATTATTATTGCTCATATTTTTTTATACAAACACTTATGTATAGTCGTTGAATGTCAAACGCGATATGCTTTTCAAGCTCAGCCCTGATTTACTGCTTCAAGTAATTGTTGACGCGTGCTTCTGCCGCTTTGTCCGTCCACCAGTAATCAATACCAACCGCATTGGTCGGCAGCTTTTTAGTATGACGGTACTGATCCCAGTAAGCGACATTGGTGCCAGACTTGCCGTATAAGGGCACTATATAATGACCTGCTCTTAATAGGCGATCAAGCACATGCGTATAAAGAACAATCTCATCACGGTTATGAGCATTACCAAGTTTTTTAATAACCGTATCAATCACTGCATTTTTGATACCTGCTGTATTACTATTACCTACTTGGTCAGCCGCCTCGCTACCCCAAAAGCCAGCTTGTTCTGCGCCAGGGGACAAGCTTT
This sequence comes from Psychrobacter alimentarius, assembly GCF_001606025.1. Taxonomy (NCBI): domain Bacteria; kingdom Pseudomonadati; phylum Pseudomonadota; class Gammaproteobacteria; order Moraxellales; family Moraxellaceae; genus Psychrobacter; species Psychrobacter alimentarius. Next base: position 1,763,473 of record NZ_CP014945.1, read on the forward strand.
GCGCGAAGACGTCAACTATCATGTCATAATCAAAACGACGCGTACGCTCATAGTACTGCGGGCCATCGACTTGGCGTAGCGTCGCATCAAATCCTAAGCGCTTCAAATGACGAATGTAAGGCAGCAGTACACGCCCCATTGTTTCGCCTGTCATCAAGATCTCAATTTTGGCAGGTTGACCACTTGGTTGATACAGCTTCATATCCTCATAGTAAAACCCAGCATTCAATAACAATTGCCGCGCAGCCAGCAGCCCTTCACGATTAAAACCACTACCGTCACTGGTTGGCATCTGCCATTTTGCTAATACAGCCTGACGTTGTATTGGCTCAAGCTTAGATAATAATGGGCTAAGCACTTTCATCTCTTCGCTCGATGGCGTGCCTGTGGCAGCAAGCTCGGAACCATGAAAGAAGCTTTGCAAACGTTCATACTGACCATGAAATAACGTCTTATTCATCCACTCAAAATCATACGCAGCACTCAATGCTTGCCGCACACGAATGTCTTGAAAAATTGGCTGACGCATATTCATGACCAGCGCTTGCATGGGGACTGGATTTTCACTGCTGATGGTTTCTTTTTTAATCATGCCAGCCTCGACTGCTGGAAAATTATAGCCTGTCGCCCAGTTGGAAGCTTTGTTTTCAGGACGAAAGCGATATTGACCAGACTTAAACCCTTCAAAAGCGATCTCATCACTCTGATAATAGACAAACTTAATCATGTCAAAGTTATAGCGACCGCGATTGACCATCAAATCTCGTCCCCAGTAGTTAGGATCACGCACATAACTGACTGCTCGACCTGCATCGATGCGCCCAATTTTGTATGGTCCACTCCCCATTAATGGCGTCAACGTTATTTTTTCAAAATCTTTATCGATAGAAGACTTGGCAAATATAGGAAACTGTCCTACTGTGAGTAGAATTTCTTTATTATCGCTTGAGGCAAAAACAAACTTCACTTGTTGTTTATTAATAATTTGCACATCGCGAATATCGCCCAAGTAACTTCGAATATACATCGGCCCTTTGGTTAGTAAGGCATCAAAAGTCGCTTTGACATCGCTACTGGTGACAGGCGAGCCATCCCAAAACCGCGCTTTAGGATTGACATGATAAATAATCCAACTGGTGTCTTCTGGGTCATAGGTTACCTTGTTTGCCAGCTGCGGATACATGGTAAACGCTTCGTTTAATGATCCAGTCATCAAGGTATCATAGAGATAATCCGTACCGATCATGGCCACACCAGTGGTCATCCATTTATTCGCACTGTTGAAAGTACCACGTGCATCCAATGAAAGCGTACCGCCTGTTGGCGCATCCGGATTGGCATAAGGCATATAAGGCGCATTGATATACTCAGTCGGACTATTGTGCCCAAGTGCGGTGGTGGTAATTGGCGCAGCCAAACTGACGGGTATCCAGCTCATCGCAATGGTGAGTATGGCGGTTTTTAGCAGGGCATTTTTAGTCATCATAGCGTTACCACCAGCCTCCAAACGATACCAATGAATGTATTGAAAAATTAAAAGCTTATTAAAAGTGAGTAAAAAAGAGCAGCACCATAAAAATTCATCATAACAAACTTAGGTTTTTTCACCTAATGGTTTGCCATGCTAAGTGTAGACTCCAAGACACCAATTCTCTAAAAGATGTGCGCAAACTCAATAAAAAAGACGCAATCCATAAGAGATGCGTCTTTTTTGTTTTACGGCTTATACATTTTTAAGCATACTTTTTTTCAAACGCTATCATGAAATCAACCAACTGCTGTACCCACTCTAGAGGCACTGCATTGTAAATACTGGCACGCATACCGCCAACATCACGATGACCTTTTAAATTAAGTAGCCCTGCTGCCTTTGACTCCTCCAAAAATATTTTATCGAGACTGCTATCAGCCAACGTAAATGGCACATTCATAATAGAGCGATATTGAGGGGCAACTGGATTGTTGTAAAAGCTGCTGTCGTCGATGGTTTTATACAATAAATCTGCTTTTTGTTGATTGACTTTGCCAATAGCAGCGACACCGCCCTGCTCTTCTAGCCAATCGAAAACCAATCCTGCCAAATACCAAGAATAAGTGGCTGGCGTGTTCGACATGGATTCTTTTTCGGCCTGATGCTCATAGTTTAGCAGCATAGGGCACCACTCGCTTGCCTGGCCCAATAAATCTTCGCGGATAATAACAAGGATCAATCCTGCAGGGCCAATATTCTTTTGCGCACCCGCATAAATCATCCCAAACTTAGACACATCAATCGGCTGTGACAAGATACAAGACGACATATCAGCAATGATTGGCGCATCCACTGTCGGTGGCTCAAATATCTGTAACCCGTGAATGGTTTCGTTGGCACAGTAATGGAAATAAACAGCATCTTCACTAAGATTCCAATCACTCTGAGCTGGTACATCAGTGAAATTGCTGTCTGTACCCGTTGCCACAAGATTTACCTCACCAAGACCAAGATTGGCATAACGTGTGGCTTCTTTGATGGCTTTACCTGACCATGCTCCTGTCGTTAGATAGTCGGCACGCTTACCATTTAGTAAATTCAAGGGAATCGCTGAAAACTGTAAGCTGGCACCACCTTGTAAAAACAATACCTTATAATTGTCTGGAATGTCCATCAATGAGCGCAGTTTGGCTTCAGCCTTATCCGTAATCTCAATGTACTCTTTGCTACGATGACTGACTTCCATCACTGACACGCCACTACCTTGCCAATCAAGCAGCTCTTTTTGGGCACGTGATAATACTGCAGTCGGCATTGTGGCTGGACCTGCAGAAAAATTAGGTACACGGTGAGGAGCAGCATCCGCTTCTGGTGTCGCTGTTGTATTCGTAGGCATTGAGTTTGTAGACATGGCTATCATCCTAGATATAAAAAGGTTAATCGTTGTGGGTTGGCACTCAAACGTAATGATCAAACTACCTTAAAAAAGCGCTTATGTTTTTATTAGGAATCAGAGAGCTGCTCCCAAAATTGACGTTTTAAACCGCTATCAGCGAGCATCTCATCCAATGTAGGCACGGCAGTCAGGTTCGAATGCTCAAGTCCGTCAGGTAGCACAGTCAATGCAGCCACTTGTACGTCCTCACTTCTTCCTATTTTAAAGACATAGCCTGCCAGACTGGCATTGGCAAGCTCAGCTGTGTCCATACCTTCACAGATTGGAAATGAGGTGGTCTCGCAGGTTATCGATAGCGCTTGTGTGATGTTGCCCCATAGCTTTTGGGTGTCTTTATTCAGTGCTTGAATATCAACCAAAACCACCCAATTGCCATAGCGACCACCTTGTAGATTAAATGGCGCGACTTTGAGGCTATTGTCAGAGTAACGGTCAGTTGACTGGACTTGTTTATCAAAAGCGGCTGCTGGCCGTTCTGTCCTATCGACAAGAGGTTTGACAGCTGTATTAGGATTAACTATATCGGGAGTGACGGTATCAGTGTTCGTCGTGTCAAAACGATACGTAACTGAATTTGGTTCAGATGATGGGCTTAACGTTGTGTCATTATCATCAAAGTAATCACTGTTAATAGGCGCATCGCTTATCGACATACTGTTCAAAGCGCTATTCTTTAAAGCGGCGCTCTCTGCAGCATCCATAGCTGATACATTGTCATTTGCGTCATCATCGATATTTGATTGTTTAACATTGAGTGATTCAATGGCTGTATGAGAAGATACTGACTGATCTACTGTATCAACGATGACAGGTGCAGAAATATTGGCAACATTGATAGTATCTGAGCCTGATTGCACCCATTGATTGATACCCATCATTGCCAAAATCTGACGCTGCTGCATACGATGTTGCAATACAATTAGCGGGTCTTGGGTATCACTCATGCGTCTTTACTATCCTGCTAATATTAAATGGGTTTTTATTTTGAAGAAGATCTAACACTTGCAGCGTTTTGGCAGCTCAACATTTATTGTATCAATCATGCGCTATATCACTCAAAAAAGCTGTCGAACGCCTAGCCAATGCTCTGACAACAAGACCAAGCAGTCGTACTCATCTTGGCTGACTATCGTATCGTGTAACATCATCGTATGCAATGTACTTAGCCACTGCCTATAATCATGGTAGACATAAGGATGAGCAGTGCTATCAGTATGCTCATTATAATCTATTTGATAACCATTCTGTGGTTTCTCTTGGTCATTATCATACTGCCGACGCGCATTAGCAGGCGCTATAAAAATAGGCACAGCCTCTATTAACGCCAATAATTGTACACCATTTAGGCTTTGGGCTGTCAATAACAACCACTGTAAGTTGGCATCACTGACCGTTGCTAGCTCAATATCAATCAAGCGTGCATGACGTCTTAAATCTACAGTATAGTGCGCCACGCTGGCATGGTTAAAGTGAAGGGTCGAGCTATCCCATGCCGATATCATCTGACCTTTGATATCTTTTGATAAGCGGTAAGCCAATAATATCAAGATCGACTGCCTAGCAACACATAGATTCTCGAATATCTGACCAGAAGGATCAAGCTGGGTCAAAATACTGCTTTTACCCGCCTGCAACTCTTGTTGCCATGCCGCTTGTGCGACAGGCTGCTCATGGTTTAAAACACTAAACAAGGCAGGCAATAACAATTGCATATGTAGTGCTTGCCATAAGGATAGAATAGATGGAGTATTGTTTTCTGGAAAAGTGCGCGTTGGCTGAGGCGTGTCGCTAACAGATTTATCGCTTAATACCTGATGAGCAAATGTCTCGCTCAAATCAGTGACAAGTTGTCTTTTGATTAAGGCTAACATGCCCTCCTGATAGCGCTCAAGCATGGTACGATATTTTTTTTGCTGCATATAATACTGATAGCTACGGTCATCATGCTGGCTTTCATATTTCAATCGCAGCGCGCCAATGGCGGCTTTAGATAAATCGTAGTTGCTTAATTGTTTTATACATGATGTGATCAGCGCACTGTCCAAGCGGCGATCAAGGCTGGCAATTTTTTCTAGTAGCTCATTATCTATCTTATGCGGTAATATTTTTGAAGTGTTCACCGTCGCCTCTATAGCATTATTATCCGTAGCAATAGGTATCGTAGGTGATCCATGCCAAATCACTGTCAAGTCATAGCTTACCGCTGTCGATAACGTCTGACCCTGATGACACAACATAGCCGCCTCAATCAGTGCCTGCGCTCCCAGCGGATGATGACGATGATCGATTATATATTGCGGTAACGCGGCTCTTTTTACGTCTTCACTAATAACCAGCTTTGTACTATGCAATTCGCTATGCGATTTTGCTTGCCAAGGCTTTAGCAACTTTTGGCTATCAGTATCTGACGCGCTTACTTGCAAGCGTCCATCTATGATGATATCGGTTTCTGTGATGAACTCGAGTTCTGACTCATTGTCCATGAGAGTACCAAAAGACATGACTGAGCCACTATCATTATTATTGTTTGGGGTTTGGAGCAATTGTTCGTCAGCTGGAGTTTTGATTTTTTGATTACTAGATAATATTTGCGATCGAAAGGTTGTTTTTTCTTGATAGCTACTGCTTAGGCTATTTTTTTCTGTTGTTTCCCAATTGCCCAATCGACGCTGTTCATATATTTGCTTTATTTTCTGCTGATTGAGCTGTTTTTCTTTAGCAATTTTTATGGCAAAACTGTGGTAAGCACTGGTATTGATCGCCGTCATACGTTCGGCTAGACTAGGATGAGTCGCAAACCATGACACATCGCCCAAGTCTGCACCGCTACTGGCAAAGAAGAAATGACTGAGTCCATTGAGATTGCCGATGCCAGTCAAACGCGAGCCAACTGCATCTTGGTGAATGGCTTTTAAGGTTTCTATAATGTCAGGTGAACGCGTCAGCTGCACACTGGTTGCATCCGCCAGTAGCTCACGCTCACGGTTAAAACTGTGTTTAATCAGCTGAGCACTGGCCATACTTGAGAAGCTAAACGTGTGTAATAACAATGTCCACACACTGCGCGATGTTGACCAATCACTAGCCGCTCGATTGGGTAACCACCTCGACTGCTTTTTAGCTTGTGATTGCTGTCTTTGTAACTGTGTTTGCCAGTAGGCAATCCAATCACTATGGTTCTTAAAGTTGCCAGTCTGCGCCTCAGTACGCCTTGCATGACTGTCCACAGTGCTTTGCGACATTTTTGATAAAGGCATGTGGCGACTGCCTGCATTCTCAAAGTAGTCACTTGGGTTGTTGCGAGAACGAAAGCCCTTATTATCAAAAGGATCGCTCCAATCATATAATATCTGTAAGCCTGCAAGCACGACCATCAGCTTCAGATTGAACCCAGCATCCCCATGTAGTATATGACCGTATTCATGCCCAATGAGTCCATACAACCCCTCATCAGACAACTTATCCAGTGCCCCTTGCGTCACGACAAGCACCATATCCTGATGATGACGACCAGCGACAAAACCATTGATACCTTGTTCATGAGGCAGTACATAAAGGATAGGCATATGCACACCTGAAGCAATGGCTAACTGCTGGGCAATCTCATAATAACGACGATACACAGATGGCAAATCGCGCTCATCTCGTACCGCTATATGACGGGAGCTGTAACGCACTTTTTGTATAGGTATATGCTGATGAGCAATCCCGCGGCTTTGCTCCCACTCATCTTGACTACGATCAATAAATAGTCTCACCGCCCCTACTCTTTGAGCGATAGCGCGGCCACCTGATTTTAGACGACGATACTCTAAAAAACTACCACCAATAAAAGTACCTAAGATCCATATCGTGACCAGCACCAATACCCAATGATAAATACCATCCGTAAATAGCGTCAACAGTAGCACCATAACAGCAAGCGCTACTGCCATATGAGCAAACACAATAATAAAAAACAGCCCATACAGTAATAAGCTGCGTTTAGTACGTGTTCGCTGGGCACCAAAAAAATCCATTTATTTGTCCGACCTAAAAATAACCAAATACATTTGATATCAGCCCATATTGACAACTGGTGCTTGAGCAATGGTCTTTCTATCTTCGAAGACCAATGGACTCAAAGGACGAAACCCAAAGGTTGTGCTGACCAGATTATTTGGGAAGACCTCGCGATCATTATTGTAAAACATGACACTATCATTGTAATGCTGACGCGCAAAACCAATACGGTTCTCAGTATTGGTCAACTCATCCATCAGCTCTTTGATCATGCTGTCAGCTTTTAGCTCAGGATAGGCTTCCACAACAGCAGAAAACTGCCCCAAGGCTTTGGACAACATATCTTCTGCTTTGGCAAATAAAGCCATGTGCTCAAGCGAATCTGGCTGATGCTTACTTGACTCTTGCAAACTCTGGGCATGGTTACGCGCTGCAATGACGCGAGTAAGGGTCTCTTGTTCGTGAGTCAAATAACGTTTGGCTGTCTCAACCAAGTTTGGGATCAAATCATGGCGGCGTTTAAGTTGAACATCAATTTGGGCAAAACCATTTTTTGCTTGATTACGCGCACGTACCAACTTATTAAAAATCGCAACCCCAAACACCACTATCAGCACAACAAGGGCGATAAACAACCAAGCAAACATCTTCATAGTCAGATTCCAAAACGTTTAGGGTTAACAAAAGTTAGCATCTTTTATTTTAACCCATCTTAGTCGATATCATCTTGGTATTAGGCAAAAATTTTTGCAAAAAAAAGCCCTTTACAATGAAGGGCTTAATACAATATATAGGGATTGTTCTTTTTTTTGACACAAGCATCAAATTTTAAGCAAAAAAAAGCGACTCCATCAGCACATCCTCGGCACACATTGTGACTATTACCGTTGCTACCTTCCGGTCCTGGCGGGATTCATAGAACAATGTTGCGAGGCTACCAATGGAGCCACCAGTCGCAAATTATACAAGAATTTTTTAGCATTGCAACCCCCTTTACCAAACTATTTGTTCTATTACCCAAAATAAATAGTAACCATAAGTGACAAAATTCTAACAGCAGCATTCTAAAATTTTGTTATTTTAGTCAGGAAGCTGGGCACACATGGTCTATATAATAAATGGCCATCTAACAAATAAAATGAACAGCTTTCAATAGGTACATAAGTTTTATCTGACTAAAACTTATATTGATATTAACTTAGGAGATATTTATGAAAACAACTTTACTTAAACAAGCAGCACTGACTACTGGTACAGCCCTTCTATTAACTGCCATGATGGGCGGCGCGCATGCAGAAACTACTGGTTATGACCAGCTTACTTTTCAAGCAGAAGTAAAAGAAGAAGTCCAAAATGATGAAGTACGTGCTAGCTTATACAAAAAAGCCCAAGCAACCGATTCTAAGACGCTAGCCAGCACTCTCAATACAACCATCAACAACGCAATGAGAATCGCTAAACGCTATCCTAGTGTTACGGTCAGTACAGGTCAACAAAGTACCTATCCTCGCTATGACAAAAATGACAAAATCATTGGCTGGACAGGACAAGCAAATATCGATTTGAAAAGCACAGACTTTGCAGCGACAAGCCAACTTATTGCAGACTTGCAAGAAACGCTAGTCATGGACAATTTAACGTTTGGGGTTTCCGATACTAAAAAAGAGGCTCTAGAGCAAAAACTGATGACTGACGCCTCTCGCGCATTTCAACAGCAGGCCAAAAACCTAACGCGTGCATGGGATGCTCGCGGTTACCGCGTGGTCAATGTCAATCTAAATACAGGTAGCAACTACCCACGTCCAATGTACAGTGCGATGGCAATGAAAGCTGAATCTGCTGATGCTGTACCAAGACAAAACTTTGAGTCTGGTAACAGCACCATTTCTGTGACCGCCAATGGTACGATTGAGTTGACTAAATAAGTCACTCTTTATCTAAAGTAAACCAAGATTTTTATACTAAAAAGGCAAGCGCTATCAAAAGTGCTTGCCTTATCTTTTTTAAGTTTATTCAGGATATAGCTAGACCGTGTTCTCGTTTTAAAAATAGTGATAAAAATGAGATAAATTGCAGTTAACTTAAGGATTGGCGGTTCCTTTTTGACGCATTTTTAACATAACCTTTTGATGCCATGGTAAGTTTTGATAGGCCAGAAGCTGTTTGGCAATTTTCTTATTATTTTGTAATGTTGTATTGTTTTGAATCACATAGACGGTACGCGTTACTTGCTGGAGAATCCCACCCTTCTGATTTTTTACCACCGCTTTTATACTATGCGCACCTGGTAGAATATCGACGGTTGCAATCGAGGCACTCAAGCCTTGAGCGACTTCCTTATTATCAAAATATATGCTGACTGTATCGCCTGTTTGTAGGGCTGGCTTGATTTGCACATTCACATTGATATTTTGTGCTGGACGACGGTAGGCACGCTCTTCGCTCGGTTCAGCGATGGCAAGCTGATAGTTCACTTGTACCTCCGGCTTAGTAGTGACTTGCTGAGTATCAGACAGCTGACCACTTGTACCATTGTTACTCATATCATTACTACTGCTTGGATTATTACTATTCGATCGACTGCTCTCACTCCCTGTCGTGATGGCCATCTCAGTCACTTTTTTGCCTACTTGCTGCTCATGGTTTTGCGGACGGTCAGTAAACGTTACTTGCCCTGTATTTTCATCAACAATCTTATAAATAGGTGCAGCAGTGGCCATGGTCATACAAAAACTGGCGGCGCTAATCATCAAACTGGATAATAAAATGTGTGGCAATTTATTATTCAAAACTGTGTTTTTTATTAAAAAAGTCATGGTCAGTTCACCTTACTGATATTTGTTATGAATAGCATGACCGATATTATGCGGTACTTTTTCGGTTAAATCAGTAGTAAATGTACAGAAAATGCCCTTGTCCATTTATACTATGATTGATTTAAAATATACAGTCAAAATACTATAAAAACGCTACGGCAATACTGATATCAATTTTTGCAGCATCGAGCTGCGTAGGTACAGCAAGCAAGAAAAATTAATATCAGCAAAGCGTGATGTATCGATATTACTTTTCACTAACTATATATGGTTGGTTAAAAATATAAAAAAACCAGCTAAGATTCACTTAGCTGGTTTTATTTATTACGTCGGTTTTACTTTTGAGCCAAAAATTAGCAGCTGTAGTACATGTCAAATTCAACAGGGTGCACAGTGACATTGAGACGTTGTACCTCTTCTTCTTTCAAGGCAATAAATGCTTCTAGCATATCTTTTGTGAATACATCACCTTTTAACAAGAACTCATGGTCATCACGCAAAGCTTGTAGAGCTACATCTAAGCTCTCAGCAACCGTTGGGATTTGTGCTTCTTCTTCTGGTGGTAAGTCATACAAGTTCTTATCAGCCGCTTCGCCTGGATGCATTTTGTTCTGGATACCGTCAAGGCCAGCCATCAATAGCGCTGCAAACGCTAAGTATGGGTTTGCTGTTGGATCAGGGAAACGTGCTTCAACACGAACCGCTTTAGGGCTGCTGACATGTGGAATACGGATAGAGGCTGAGCGGTTAGAGGCTGAATAAGCCAGTTTGATTGGCGCTTCATAATGTGGCACCAAACGCTTATAGCTGTTCGTTGATGGATTGGTAATTGCGTTCAAGGCACGAGCATGCTTGATTACACCGCCGATGAAGTACAAGGCTGTTTCAGAAAGGCCTGCATACTCATCACCAGAGAAGGTGTTAACGCCATCTTTTGAGATAGACATATGCACATGCATACCTGAACCATTATCACCAACGATTGGCTTAGGCATGAAGGTTGCAGTTTTACCAAACTGATGCGCTACATTGTGCACAACATATTTTAGTTGCTGAACTTCATCTGCTTTACGAACCATGGTATTGAATGCAACACCAATCTCAGACTGGCAAGAAGCCACTTCATGATGGTGTACTTCTACGCTGCCTTCACCAATAATTTCTTCAATACGTTCACACATTACTGCACGCATATCATGTGAGCTGTCGATTGGTGGTACTGGGAAATAACCGCCTTTTACGCGTGGACGATGCGCCATGTTGCCCCACTCGTAAGTCTCGCCTGTCGACCAAGCGGCTTCTTCAGCGGTAATCTTATGGCTTACACCTGACATATCGACTGACCATTTTACATCGTCGAATACAAAGAATTCAGGCTCAGGACCAAAGTACGCAGTGTCGCCAATACCAGTAGACTTCAAATACTCTTCAGCACGGCGCGCGATAGAGCGTGGGTCACGATCATAACCTTGCAGTGTTGATGGTTCAATAATATCGCAAGTTACTACCACAGTCACAGCGTCAAAGAACGGGTCAATAAAAGCAGTCTCAGGATCAGGACGCAAGATCATATCTGATGCCTCGATACCTTTCCAGCCTGCAATAGATGAGCCGTCAAACATTTTACCGTCTTCCATGACTTCTTCATCAACGCTATGCGCTGGGAAACTGATGTGTTGCTCTTTGCCACGTGTATCAGTAAAGCGGAAGTCGACCCATTTTGCATTAGAGGATTTGATAAGGTCTAGTAGTTTGTTTGACATAAATAGTCTCCATTGTGTAGATCACATTATTGCGATTCAGTTATTTAAAGATTTGGTTGTTTAAAAGCATTACTGCACTTTTCTGGTTTAAGAATAAAGGTTATGTGTGCATTAAAAGTGACATCGTGTTTTTAACAGCTTAATAGCGTGGTGCCTTTAATATTATGCGTGTCATTATCAGCACTATTAATATTATTAGTCAAGAGACTCATTTAGAGCATTGTGATGATCAGACTACTGATTTTCTCAAAACCTGCCAAATCAGTTCTCATCTTATCCTAATAATCTGTGACCCATCATGCCGAACTCTTGCGGCACGTGTCAATCATCATTTTTCAGCGGCATCATAACCATCAATCACCATAACATTAGTGTTGCAAACGCTGTGCCAATATTTTTCTGATAGTAATAGAACAGAGTAAGAATAAATTTATTACTATATTTTTCAAACATTTATATTCTTGAAAAATATTTTTTACTTTTAAAAAAAAGTCCTTACTCACCTTCTATATCAAATTGCTCACTGGCTTTCTGATTAACGCACAATTATGGTGCATACATAAGCGCCATCATCACGCGATTTGTGTGTTTTTAGTGCGACATGATGATTTAAACTTTTAAGCCTTGGACAATTCAAACCTAAAATACATAGAATAAATGTCTTTGAGCTTATGACATGGATCGTGAGTCGTCTTTACGCCACATTTGATAGAGAACAAAATAGTGGTAAGATAACCGCGTCTTATCAAAACGATTTAGCAGTATTGCTTATTTTGGTAAAGTACGGGTTGTGGTAAGACGCTACAATATAAAGATTCTGTAGATAAATATGTGTCTCTACCTATAAGTTGAAAACCTAATGATTCTAATGATCGACAATTACGACAGCTTTACGTACAACATCGTACAGTACTTCGGTGAATTAAAGCAGGAAATCACCGTTTGGCGTAACGATCAGATCACTATCGAGCAAGTGAGCGCTTTAGTACCTGATGTGATTGTCATTGGCCCAGGCCCTTGTGACCCTGATCGTGCGGGAATATCTTTAGAAATCATCGAAACCTTTAAGGGCGTCATACCCATATTAGGGATTTGCTTAGGACACCAAGCGATTGGCCAAGCCTTTGGTGCCCAGATCGTTAAAGCTGGTAAAGTCATGCATGGACGCTTATCAGCCATTTATCATAATAATAAAGGCATCTTTGCAGGACTGCCAAATCCATCGCAGGCTACTCGCTACCACTCCCTTGTCATTGACAAAACCAGCCTGCCCGATTGTCTAGAGCTGACTGCTTGGACACAAAACAGCGATGGCAGTATTGAGGAAATCATGGGCATTCGTCATAAAACGTTTGCTATCGAAGGTGTGCAGTTCCATCCTGAGTCTATCCTAAGTGAATCAGGATATCACCTGCTCAATCGCTTTTTGCAAACCCATCAGTTGGCAGTATTAGCCGCAGACGATTTGCCCCAAGTTGGCTAATTACCAAATAAAATCAGTATTAATAATAAAAGTCATTTATAAAAAATAGTAAGAGAGACAATAATGAATACATCTAAAACGACAGAAAATACTAGCCCGACTGATATTGCGCAGCTGTCTGATGAAGATACTCATAAGCTTTTGACCACAGCATTAGCAAGAATATTTCAGCATATCGACTTAACTTTTGATGAGATGTATCAAGTGATGCTCATCATCATGCAAGGCAGATGTAGCGATGCCGTGATGGGTGCGATTTTGACGGGTCTGCGCATGAAGGGAGAGTCTATTGATGAGATCACTGCCTCAGCCAGCGCCATGCGTGATTTGGCAGCGAACATCACGCCAAAAAATTGTGACTATCTGGTAGATATCGTAGGTACAGGTGGCGATGGTGCAAACTTATTTAATGTCTCCACTGCATCGGCCTTTGTGGTGGCGGCGGCAGGCGCACAAGTTGCCAAACATGGTAACCGCGGCGTCTCGACCAAATCTGGTAGCTCAGACTTACTTGAAGAAGCTGGTATCAGTCTGGCTCTCACGCCTGAACAAACCAAAGACTGTATCGAAAATCAAGGCGTCGGCTTTTTGTTTGCTCCCAATCACCATAGTGCCATGCGCTACGCCAATCCAGTACGTCGTGAATTGAAAGCTCGTACGATTTTTAATATTTTGGGGCCATTGACCAATCCTGCTGGCACGCCAAACTTAGTCATTGGTGTCTTTACTGCTCAGCTTTGTGAGCCCATTGCTAAAGTCATGAAAAACTTAGGCGCCCGTCATGTGATGGTCGTTGGCGCAAAAGATGGTCTAGATGAAATCAGCCTTGCCACCTCTACCACTGTCGCTGAGCTAAAAGATGGAGAAGTGAGCGTTTATGAGATGATGCCAGAAGATGCAGGTATCGAATCACAAACGCTAATCGGTCTCGATGTTGACTCTCCGAAACAAAGTCTTGAGCTGATTCGTGCGGCTTTATCAGGAGTAGAGACCACTGATCGCTCTGTCCTAAAAGCCCGTGACATGATTGCCTTAAATGCTGGCGCAGCGATATATACCGCCGGTCTTGCCAGCAACTATCCTAATGGCGTTAGCCGAGCTCAAAGCATTATTCAAAATGGTGATGCGCTGATTAAACTTGAGTCGTTAGCCACATATACACAGCAGTTGGCAGCCAAAGATTAAACAAGAATTGCTATCAGTATATGAGCTTAGCCCTTACTCTTTATTGACATTTAACACTATTCGGATACCAGCATGACCACAACTCATACACAGATCCCCACCGTACTACAGCGTATTGTCGCAACCAAAGTAGAAGAAGTAAAAGCTGCCCGTGAGGCCTTATCGCTTGAAGATTTAAAAGCGAAAGTCGCAGCAGAGACAAAGCCGCGTCGAGGCTTTGCAGCCGCGCTACGAGCTGCTGACATTGGGATTATTGCTGAGATCAAAAAAGCCTCTCCTTCTAAAGGAATCATCAATCACAATTTTACACCAGCTTTATTTGCAGAGCAGTACGAGCGCGCTGGTGCCAGCTGCTTATCGGTATTAACGGATCGTGACTACTTTCAAGGTGATGATACCTATCTCATCCAAGCCTCTAATGCTGCAAGCTTGCCGGTATTACGTAAAGATTTTATGATTGATACGTATCAAATCTACCAATCTTACTTGATGGGAGCAGATTGTATCTTGCTGATCATGGCATGCCTTGATGACGCGCAAGTACGGGAGCTGCATGCATTGAGTATTGAGCTGGGGATGGATGTACTGATAGAAGTACACACCCAAGCTGAACTTGAACGCGCCCTACAATTACCTCGCTCACAGCATAATATTTATGGTATTAACAACCGAGATTTAAATACCTTTGATGTCAGCCTACAAACCACTCTTGATCTGAAAAACTTGTTGGTTGAAGCGCTAAATACAGACCTTGATAACAAAGCGCCAAAACCGCTGATTGTCACAGAAAGTGGCATTCACAGCAGTGACGATATTCGCTTGATGCTAGATCACGATATTCAGCACTTTTTAATCGGTGAGCAATTTATGAAAACTGATCACCCTGGCCAAGCGTTACAATCCTTACTTGCGGGCGTTGCAGCAGACGGGTAAAGTGACTGTAAGAAGTAACCTGAATCAGCTATTTTAAGCTTTGAGAAGATTAAATCTTTATTAAAGCTAATCGATTATTTTTACACAGTATTGGCTATCATACGTAGTATGAGCCTCTTCATTCATCAATCAACGATACGTTAACTTTTATGTCAAACTCTCTATTTTCAAAAGAAATGCAAGACCAGCTCAAAGAATTAAAAGGCCAATTGAGTAAAGGGCGTGATACCAATGCTCCTGAAGGCGAAAATCAGAAGCCCACCGAACCTGTGTCATTACTCACCCAAAAGCAGGTCAAAAAAACCGTAAAACAGCTAGACAGCGAGCATGTCGATGACGATAAAGTGCTGTTTATGCAAGCTATGCATGGTGTTAATCAACTTGAAGACAAAAACGTGCGCTCACCTACAAGTACGGCAAGAGCACGCAAACCTGATGCGGCAACTTTGTCGAAACGTGCGGCTGCGCAAGGCAGTGACACAATCGATCTAGGCGCTGGCTTATCAGACATGCAAGCACTATTGAACCCTGTGGCAGGTGAAGCATATCTTTCTTATAAGCAGCCAACCTTGCAAAACAAGATTTTTGACCAGCTTAAAAAAGGCAAGTTACGTTGGTATGATGCGGTCGACATTCATGGTTGCACCATCGAAGAAGCACGCGATGCAATGACGCAATTATTGAGCCAAGCCAAGCAAAACAATGAAACCATGGTAAAAATCGTTCATGGTAAAGGTAGCGAAGCCATTCTAAAAACTTGTGTCAATGGTTGGTTACGTCAATTGCCAGAAGTATTGGCATTTTGTTCAGCACCGCCAAAAGATGGTGGTAACGGTGCGGTATTGGTATTGCTAAAAAAACCCAAAGTTGATGGCGAGTAAGTTATAGCACTCAAACATAAAAAAGGACTGCAAATAAGCAGTCTTTTTTATGTCGCTAGTACCGTGCATCATATACCACCTACCTTTAAGCAAGGTTTTATATTATCTTAATGCAGATATCTTTTTCGTTGTTAAGGAGCATGCAGTATGAGCGTAAATACGATTGAAAATACACAAGCGCTAGATGAGCATATTACAGCGTTGATCGCTATTGAACCAAAATTCGCCTCTGTCTACAGGCAAGTTGGTACACCAAGCCTAAGACATAATGCTGGTGGGTTTGAGCAACTGATGAGAGCCATGGTAGGTCAACAGCTGTCTGTAGCAGCGGCAGCGAGTATTTGGCAACGACTAATAGATGCAGGTTTGACGACTCCGCAAGCAATTGATAAAGCCACAGATGAGACGTTACGTATACAAGGGTTGTCTAAACAAAAAACGCGCTACGTTCGCTCATTAGTTGAACATAATATTGATTTTAAGGCATTAGCGATGATGCCAGATGAATCAGTCATCAAAACATTGACTGCTGTGACTGGCATTGGACGCTGGACCGCAGAGATGTACTTGCTATTTTCATTAAAACGCGCAGACATACTTGCTGCAGACGATTTGGCAATTAAAGTTGCGGCAATGGAGATACTAGAACTGTCTGAACGTCCAACGCCGAAACAATTAACAAATCTGACTCAAGACTGGGCGCCCCATCGCAGTGCAGCCAGCCTATTACTATGGTCATATTATGGCTTGTTGCGTAACAAGACCGCCATCCCCTTATAAACCATAAATCCTTTTATCAGAATTACTAGCAAGTCTACTCAAACTATATGCTTAGAACTGATTCCATATAGAAAAACCCAATTTTCTTTTTTCTTGCTTGTTGGCATGTCTAAAGGTGCTTTTCCTCAATAATCGGCTTTTATTTCTCAATGATCTAAAGGGATGGCTGTGTTTGCCAGCTTCCGATTTTTTCGTTTTTTGATCAGTTTTGTCATTACTTTGAGTATCATCGCTCTCTTTATCCAATACAAAGTTGTAACGGTCACTCTTATCATCAGTAGAAATGACCTCGCTATCATTTATATTGTTACCATTAGTTGTCTCTTCACCATCATCTATATCGTCATCTTCTGAAGTTGGATCAAACTCATTTTGATTGACAATAAGCTGCTGTGTTGGTAGCGCATGCTCGACTTTATACTTGGCCACTTGGGTCAACAGATCGACAAACAAAACGTTTTGCTTGTCATAGAACTCTCCAATTCCATTGGCATTAATGTAAGCCTGTAATTGAATGACATAACAGTCTTGTCGTAACTCTAAAATATTGACCTGGTTCCATTCTTGATTGGTTAAATAATGCTCATTTAAATATTCATCTAGCTCTTTGACCATTTTAAAGACTACATCGATATTGGCCGTACGCTTGATATATAGCTGATGAAAGAAGCGGAACATATCACGTGAGGTAAAATTTTCAATCTGCATTGATGAAAAGTCGCCGTTTGGTACAGTAACTACCGTACGTGTCAAGGTACGCACACGCGATGATCGAATTCCAATGTCAATGACAGTACCTTCGTAAGTTCCAAACTTACAATAGTCCCCTATTCTTACGGGTGAATCTGCTACGACAACGACACTACCAACTAGGTTTTCAATGGTCTTTTGTGCACCAAGTGCCAACGCTAAACCACCCACACCTAATGCGGCAATACCGGTCGTCAAATCAAAACCTAAATTGCCAAAAATGACGATAACAGCGAATATCAGCAGTAACGCTTTGACGACTTTACGCAGTAAACCCAAAATCGAGACACGTTCAGTATAGTTTTTCTTATAACTTAAATTCACCGCTCGAGTAAATATGGCATCGATAACTCGAAGCAGCAACCAAGTCAGCGCAAGCCAAGAGGCAATCTGAGTAAAGCGGTTGATAGGCTCACGTAACGTAACGGATACGCCAGCGTAAACCATAACCTCAGACAATATCATCGCCATAGTGACCACGGCCATTGGCAAGATCACTTTGTCAGGCAGCGGTAAAGGTACACCACGTACGCGAGGATACGCAATTCTCAATAGATGATATAACAACCAGACCAAGATATAAGTAAGCACAAAACTACTGACAATCATGGTTAAAGCTGCAACCAAATCAGCCATTTCATAACCAAAAAGCTTTTTGCCTTCTAATGACCCTAAGGTATAACGAGATACCAAGGTTGGTTCAGTATTTTCTATGACTTCGGGTATGGAGCTAAGAGTCTCACTCGAAAACTGCCAATACTGCTCACCTTCTTTAGATACCACTCTCTCTAGTATTAGTGAAACGCTTTTATCACCAACACTGATGACGCCGACATTCTCTTGGCTCGGGGGTAATTGGTCAGTTAAATTGCCTTCAGGATTATTATTAATCTGTAAATCTGGCTGAAAACGCCCGCCAGCATCTAACGCCTGCTTAAATTGTCTGACAATCGTGGTTGGATTGTCAGACTTTGACAAGTTGAGATAATTACTCGCCAGCAAATAATCATTCTCACTCAGCGCACTAATAAACCCTTGTACCGCATGTCGTGGCGTATCGCGTCCAAAAGAGTCTGGTAGCGGTGTACTGGTCGACGACTCCTCACTGCTACTTCCACTGATACCAAGAGCGCTAGGCTCAGCAGCAAAGGTCATGCTAATCGATAATAAACTCATCACCATCGCAAGCAAAAATACACTTACCGCTAAGGATATTTTTTTGGTCAGATACGATAGAGACAACCCAGTATTGACAATCAAATTACGTTCAATAGACAAAACAAACCTCTTAGCTTGATAGGCACTACAACTGAAATGGATAAAACGGTTGCTTATGATAGCAATTATTTATAACAGCAATGCTTTTGATTACGCATTTACATAACTCTATATATGATTACTCTATAATTCGCTTTTTCTTATATCCATAAATGTGAAAAATCCTCTAAATAATTAACAAAATAGAAGCCAAAATCGTCAGATAAAACTCTCTCTTGAAAATTATTCAGCTTAGCGTGAATAAATATTAGATTAAAGTGGTTTATAAATGAAGTGGTTTTGTAGATAATGGCGGCCTGTAAACTAATTATTACTTTTTGTAATTTTTACCTTCTTGACTTTCACTTTTGTAACTTCTTTATTTGATTAATTTGGAATTAAAAATGGTTTTATCACGCTCATCTTCTACTGCCTATCTTCGGTTATGTATCTTAAGTGCCCTTGGCGTACTTACTATAAATGCCACCGCAGCAACCAACGATGCAAACGTTATCAACGATGATGAGCTACCGAAAGTCGAGCTTGATAAAATTGTTGTCACTGCTACGCGTACGCCTACTAAAACCAGCAACATCATTGCCCAAACTAGAGTCATTGATAGCGAAGAGTTGCAACGCTATCAAGGTCAGACAGTAGTTGACGTGCTAAAAAGTCAATCTGGTATTAATATCTCTCAAAGTGGTGGTATGGGGACTATCAGCAATTTTTATATGCGTGGTTATGACAGTAAGCAAGTCCTTGTACTAATCGATGGCATTCGCTATAGCTCTATTTCTACAGGAACACCTTCATTAAACCTATTGTCGGCCGACCAAATTGACCGTATTGAAATTTTATACGGTGCTTCAGGTTCTAGCATTTATGGCTCTGATGCCATGGGCGGCGTCATTCAGATTTTTACCAAGGGTAGCCGTGTCGATCAATCTAACGTTTCTACCACTATTGGTTATGGTAGTCACAATCATTATCAAGTTGGCGTAACTGGGCAACTTAAAAACGATACGTCATCGTTGAGCTTAGGTGTCAGCCGTAATAAAACGGATGGTTTTAACGCGATTGCTAATAGTAATGCTTTTGACTACAACGCTGATGATGATGGTTTTGAATCTACCAATGCCAGTTTGGGCTTACAGCATAAGCTTTCGGATTCTTTAAGCACAGGACTCAGTGCATTATATTCTGATTCTACAACTGATATCGATTCTGCTGGTATTTTATTCCCAAATGCTTATTCGGATCAAAAGAATGGTAGTGCCAATGCTTTCATTCAACATCAAACGCCACTGACCATAACGAAGCTTAGCTATGGTCAGAGCATCGATAAACTGACCTCTCACGATAATAATTCTATTAATTATCAAGAAGGCAGTAAATTTGATACCACTCAAGAACAAGCACGTTTAGAGAGTCAGATTAATGCGCAACCGGGAACTGTGACTGTCGGCGCTGAATGGTTGTCTCAAAAGCTAGATGCATCAGATGTATTAGATTTTTCTAGCGGCTCTGCTGCTCAAACTGCTTATCGCCCTGACGATAGAACCGTTAAAAGTGCTTTTGTTGGTTATCAATTAGCAGATACTTATTATGATTTACAAGCCAATTATCGCGTTGATGATAACTCTCAATATGGTAATGAAAGTACTTATAACGTAGGCGCTGCTGTGCGTCCATTGGACGGTATGCGAATCGGCGCAAGCTATGCGACAGGCTTTCGCGCACCAACTTTTAATGACCTATACTACCCTGGCTATAGCAATCCCGACTTAAAGCCTGAAACCAGCAAAAACACTGAAGTATTCGTAGAGTACAATAAAGGAAATCAAATCTCACGCCTTACTGGCTATCACACAGATGTCGAAGATTTAATTGGCGGAAATACCAATACAGGTGAAGCAAAAATTAAGGGAATAAGCCTTACTTCAGACTGGCGTATGGACTCGTTCTTATTTGGTTTAGGATATGACTACTTAGATGCTAAAAACAAAACAGCCAGCAGCTCTAATTATAATAATGATCTTGTTTACCGCCCGCAGAACAGTGGTTTAATATATATTGGCTATCAACAGCCTACCTTCAATGTACGCCTTGAAGCTAAGCACACGGATGATAGATTCTCAGATGTAGCCAATCAAACTAAGCTAGACAGTTACACTCTGGTGAACTTAAGTGGTAGTGTTTATCTTGCACCCAACTTACGTGCTAACTTACGTGTCGATAACTTAACGGATGAAGACTATACTTTATCTAATCAGTTCGGCACAGAGTATGCAACGGATGGCATCAACTACTTTACCTCACTAACCTATAACTGGTTCTAATCCTGAACACTTAACCGCACAAAACCACTAAGAATAAATAGGTCACCAATTGGTGGCCTTTTTTATGATAATTAAAATCACATACCACATATGCCATTATTGCCTATCATTTACCTTATCCAATAGGTGACAAGCTAGGCCTCATCTATTACAATAACGACCTCCGAGAGGTGTTGCGCCATAATTATTGATGGCGGTGTTTATATTGAAGCACTTGCTATTCAACCCTTATGTTAGGCTCGGTTAACTGTTGGTTATCTATTTTAGGTCATCGACAGCGCAAATAACGGCACCTGCGTTTTTATTCTTTTTATCATAAATCAACCACTGATAGGAGCATATTATGGACGCAGTGTCTAACACCCCATCTGCCCATACAATCGATCCCTCTTTCACTGACTATAAAGTCGCTGACATCAGCCTTGCTGATTACGGCCGCCGTGAAATCACGCTTGCTGAAACTGAAATGCCTGCCCTAATGGGTTTGCGTCGTCGTTACGAAGCAGAGCAACCGCTCAAAGGCGCTAAAATCGCTGGCTGTATCCACATGACGATTCAGACTGCCGTGCTTATCGAAACGCTAGTTGCGCTAGGTGCTGAAGTACGCTGGACCTCATGCAATATCTTCTCAACTCAAGATCACGCAGCGGCGGCCATTGCTGCGGCTGGTATCTCTGTTTATGCTTGGAAAGGTGAGACAGAAGAAGAGTATGAGTGGTGCTTACGTCAGCAAGTACACGTTGGCGGCGAAGCATCAGGTCAGCTTTGGGATGCCAACTTAATCTTGGATGATGGCGGCGATTTGACCGCTCTGATTCATGATGAGTATGCTGAGCTTCTTGATAATATTCATGGTATCTCAGAAGAAACCACCACTGGTGTACACCGTTTGGTTGACATGTTGAATAAAGGTACACTAAAAGTACCAGCTATCAACGTCAATGACGCGGTCACAAAATCTAAAAACGACAACAAATACGGTTGCCGTCATAGCTTAAATGATGCCATTAAACGTGCAACAGACATGTTCCTTGCGGGTCGCCGCGCCTTAGTTATCGGTTATGGCGATGTAGGTAAAGGCTCTACGCAAAGCTTACGTCAAGAAGGCATGATTGTACGTGTATCAGAAGTCGATCCTATCTGTGCTATGCAGGCTTGTATGGATGGCTTTGAAGTATTATCACCATACATCAATGGCGACAATACTGGCGGTGCAGAAAACATCAACAAGCGCTTGCTTGAAGATACAGATATGATCGTCACCACCACTGGCAACTATCATGTTTGTGACAGACACATGCTAGCAGCATTGAAGCCTGGTGCTGTGGTTTGTAATATTGGTCATTTCGATACCGAAATTGACACTCAGTTTATGCGTGACAACTGGCGCTGGGTTGAGATCAAGCCGCAAGTTCATCAAATCTTCCGCTCAGATGATGAAAACGATTATCTAATTTTACTTGCCGAAGGTCGTTTGGTGAATTTAGGTAATGCAACCGGTCACCCATCACGCGTGATGGACGGCTCATTTGCTAACCAAGTATTGGCACAAATGTATCTGTTTGAAGAAAAATTCGCTGAGCTGCCAGTTGATGAGCGTTTTGATAACTTATACGTCAAAGTACTACCAAAGAAGCTGGACGAAGAAGTAGCAGCAGCGATGGTTGTAGGCTTCAATGGTACACTGACTAAGCTGACTGAAAAACAAGCTGAGTACTTAGGTGTACCAGTTGAAGGTCCATTCAAACCTGACGCTTATAAATACTAATCAAAGTACTGAGGAGCATGACTATGAGTAAGCCTGCTTTCTCATTTGAATTTTTCCCTGCCAAAACTGATCAGGGACGTGAGAAATTACTGAGTACTTTTGATGAGCTAAATACATTGTCACCAACTTACTTTTCAGTGACCTATGGTGCTGGTGGCTCTACTCGTAGCCGCACCTTAGACATTGTGCAAGCACTAAGCACGCGTGGTGACACTGATATTGCACCGCATATGTCGTGTATCGGTGACGATAAAAGCGAAATTGCTGAGTTACTTGAGCATTATAAAAGCTTAGGTATCAACCGCCTTGTTGCACTCCGTGGTGATTTGCCATCGGGTCAAGTTGGTATGGGCGAGCTGCCGTTTGCGTTAGATTTAGTGAAGTTCATTCGTGAGCATTCAGGTGATCATTTTCGCATTGAAGTAGCGGCTTACCCTGAAATGCATCCACAAGCACGAAGCTTTGAGTTTGATGTTGACAACTTAGTAAATAAGTTTCAAGCAGGCGCGAATGCAGCTATTACGCAGTTTTTTTATAATGCTGATAGTTATCTGTATCTGCGCGATACGTTAGAAAAACGTGGTATCAATACCATTGACCAGCCTTTGGTCGCTGGTATTATGCCAATCACCAATTCTAGCAACCTCATACGCTTTGCTGATAGCTGTGGCGCTGATATCCCCCGCTATGTACGTAAGCAGTTATTTGATTATGGTGATGACAGTAAAGCCATCCGTGAGTTTGGTTTTGACGTGGTCTACCGTCTGTGCGAGCGCTTGATTAGCGAAGGCGTGCCAGCCATGCATTTTTATAGCATGAATAAAGTTGAGCCAAATAAACGCTTGGTAGAAGCCTTAGGGTTGACTACGTAAGCTTGCAATATATTGATACCTTAATGACTGGCGCTCTTAGGAGCGCCAGTTTTTTGTTGCCGTTATTATTTTTATCCATTGGCGACAGAAAAAATAATAAATGTAGGATATCACCTACCAACAATAATACCTTTACCTTCTGTAATGATATTCTGCTAAGATATTTGAGCATACTATTATTTAAAATATAGGACTAAGTGACTGTGCGACGTTTTTTTTATGCCATTAGTGATGACATCAATACCGATAAAGACACCCCCTACTCTCGGCTGGATGCTTTATCTATAGGTGCCAGTATTGAATTAACAGACAGTATTGTTCACCACTGGTGCCGTGTATTGAGAGCCAATGTTGGCGACCAAGGCATCCTATTTGATGGCTTTGGTGGTGAATACCAGGTGCAGTTGCAGACCATCAGTAAAAAACACGCCACTGCGACCTTACTTTCGCATTTGGCTGATGATCGAAGCAGCTCTGTCATGACCCAAATCGGCTTAGTCATGAGTCGTGGTGAGAGAATGGACTACGCCATCCAAAAATCCACTGAGCTTGGTGTTACTGCCATTCAGCTACTTAGTAGCCATCACGGCGAAGTCAATCTCAAGCCAGCACAAGTAGAAAAAAAGTTGGCGCATTGGCAACAAGTGGCGATTGCTGCTTGCGAGCAATGTGGACTCAATCGTCCGCCCCTTGTCATATCACCTTTATCGATTGGGGATTGGCTGAGCAATCTATCTATCCATTCTTCGAATTTAGCGTCGGCTGTCAGCCCTATTGTCGCTGCGCTCAGCCAAGATCCTTATTATCAAGTGCTACAACACTCAGCAGATTTGCGGATGCAGCTCAGTGTACCTGCCGCAGGACAACCTGATATGCCTGAGTCGTTGCCTAAGATTTTGAAACAACAGGCGTCTTATATTCAGCTATTGATTGGTCCTGAGGGTGGACTTAGTAATGATGAATGCAAGCAAGCTCTTGAAAAAGGTTTTGAACCTTGGCAAATTGGTACAAGAGTTTTACGTACTGAGACAGCTCCAGTCGTTGCCCTTGCAACGATGCATGCTTTAAGTCTTTAACATGCCAGCGTCTCATACATGTAAATCCATTTCTGATTCACCTTTGACGTTATGAGTTCCATTATGACTGATTTCACGCCTATTTCTATCGCAGACAAGCAGCAACTACTCGCCACATTGTGCGAGCAACTAGAAGATGCTGTTTTTATTTTAGATGCAGATTTGCGTTATCTGGCCGTTAATGCCAGCTATGAGATGATTATTGGTTATAGTGAGACGTTTATACTAGGGCGGCCACTGGGTATTTACGCAGCAGAATTTTTATCAGAAGAAGAAAGAGTTGTCTTAAAAGACATTATCCAGCAATTAGATATCAATGGTTTTTATGAAAATGACTTCTCAATACCAAACCGTTACGGACAGGTCATTGAATGTCATATGACGTATCGTAAAATCTGTATTGAGCAGAGAGTGTATTATGCTTGCATGGTACGTGATATGTCTTCAATCGTTAAAGACCGAAAACAAGTCGCACACTTGCTCAATTATGACCAGATTACTGGCTTACCAAACCGCAAAGTATTTTTGAGTCAAACCAGCGATCTATTGTTAGACAGCTATCAAGAAGTGGTCATTGTTCGTCTAAACATCGACCGCTATCGCAACCTTGCCAGCTTACTGGGTCCCGATGACATTAACACCTTGGTTGAAGATTTTGTCAGTCGTGTCAAAGATCTTAAATTGGACAACTTACACTGTTTTTCTCACTTTGGTGGTGATGATTTTGCTTTATTGTTTGAGTGTACTGACGCCAATTTGATACGGCATCAGCTAGACAGCTTAATGCAAATGTGTGAACGCCCTTTTTCATTAAACGGAAATACTACGACTGATACCAATATCTACTGTCATATTTCTGTCGGAGTCAGTTATTTTCCTGAAAACGGCGACGACTTAAAAGAGCTGCTGGCCAAAGCCGAAAAAGCGCTGCACTATGTCAAACAGCAAGGTGGTGATGACATTTGCTGGTATGAAGCAACTATCAATGAGGCAACTGATGACGGTTTACGACTAGAAGCAGAGCTAAGAGATGCTTTTAATGAAGGTCAGTTTATCCCTTATTATCAACCAAAGTTTGAACTAAAAACAGGTATCATTACAGGTTTTGAAGCCCTTGTACGTTGGCAGCATCCAACGCGTGGACTGCTAAAACCCCACCATTTTATCAATGCCATTATCAATAATCGGCTATCGTTTGAGCTGTTCTCACAGATGGCCATTCAAATTGCTAAACAGCTCGCTATCTGGCGACAAAAAGGCTTTTGTCAGCACATTTGCGTCAATGCTGATGCCGCCGAATTTAGTCATCCTGATTTTTTTGACATGGTAAATCGTTTGCTCAAAGAGTACGCCATTTCTTCTCATCAATTTCATATTGAAGTCACTGAATCCTCTTTGATTCAGCGCCACTCTAATATCAGACAAAAACTTAATCTGCTCAAAGAGCTGGGCGTTTTTTTGGCCTTAGATGACTTTGGTACGGGCTATGCCTCTTTAAGCTATCTTCAAGAATATCCATTTGATTTTATCAAAATTGATAAGAGTTTTATCTCTAATATCACAACTGATCATATCCAGCGTGCAATTGTAAAAGCCATCTTAGACTTGGCTACTGCCCTTGACATGCAAGTAATTGCCGAAGGTATCGAGGCTGAAGAACAGCGTGATGTTTTGTTAGACATGGGTTGTCAACAAGGACAAGGCTATTGGTTTGGCAAACCTGTGGCGGCGAACGTGGCAACTGAAATGCTGGTTAAGCAATACGCTTCTTAATCCACTCACGTCATCTCCTTTATAATTTTTCAATAATTCTAATAATTTCAGTCATTTATACATCTATAATTTTTCCCCTTACCGTTGATTGCCCAATCGATGCAAGATAGGTTCATGACTTATCAGTGCTGTGACCAAACTTGTATAATCGCCTATGAAAGCCTATCTTTTATGATGAATTTGTTAGATTGAATCAAGTCATACGCCGACTCTGACAATTACCATTCTCTTCGATAAATACTGTAAATAATTGATAACTGCATCACTCAGCGTTACTGCCTATTTTTCATTTAGGCTCGCTAGACTGAAGTGGGCAACATCTGCATACTAAATGATTGTGCAGTTATGTACCTACTATTGACTGGTATCAGTTATATTCTAAAAAGGACAGGAAGTTATGCAATACAAAGCACCCTTACGTGATATTCAATTCGTTATGCATGAACTACTTGATAGTGAAAGCCATTATAAAACCTTGCCCGCGTTTCAAGAAGCTGACCGTGAATTGATGGACAGCTTATTTGAGATGGCGGCAAGCTTCGCTGAAAACGAGCTGTCACCATTGAACCAAAGCGGTGATGCTGAAGGTTGTCAATTTAATAATGGCGTCGTGACTACCCCAAAAGGTTTTAAAGAAGCATATAAAGCGTTTTGTGAGCTTGGGTTCCCAGCTTTGTCTGCTGAAGAAGAATTTGGTGGTCAAAACATGCCATTTTCATTATCTACAGTCATCAATGAGATGGTTGGCACCGCTAACTGGTCATTTTCTATGTACCCTGGCCTATCGCATGGCGCTATTCAAACCATCGAGCATCATGGTACTGATGAGCAAAAACAAACGTATTTAGAAAAAATGGTCACTGGCGAATGGTCAGGCACCATGTGTTTGACTGAAGCCCATGCAGGTTCTGACTTAGGTATTATTCGTACCAAAGCTGAGCCTAAAGAAGATGGCACCTATAGCATCACTGGTCAAAAAATCTTTATTTCAGCAGGTGAGCATGATTTAACAGACAACATCATTCATATTGTATTGGCTCGTCTACCAGGCGCACCTGCCGGCACAAAAGGTATCTCACTGTTTATCGTACCCAAAGTCATGGTCAATGAAGACAACAGCTTAGGCGAAAACAATAGCGTGGTTTGTGGCTCTATTGAGCATAAAATGGGCATCAAAGCCTCTGCTACTTGTGTCATGAATTTCGATGGCGCAACGGGGTATTTGATTGGACCAGAAAACCGTGGTTTACAGTGCATGTTCACCTTTATGAACGTTGCTCGTATTGGTACAGCCGTTCAAGGTCTTACGGCTGCAGAGTATGCATTCCAAGGTTCACTGACTTATGCAAAAGATCGTTTAGCGATGCGCTCACTTTCAGGTGCAAAAGCGCCAGACAAAGTAGCAGATCCTATCATCGTTCACCCTGCCGTTCGCAACATGCTATTGACGGAAAAAGCCTTTGCAGAAGGTGGTCGTGCATTGGTTTATTACCTCTCACACTTTGCTGATACTGTGGCAAAAGGCGAAGGCGATGCGCTTAAGTTCGCTGACCAAATGTTGTCATTATTAACCCCCATTGCCAAAGCGTTCTTAACAGAAACTGGACTAGAAGCGGCAAACCATGGCGTGCAAGTATACGGTGGTCATGGGTTTATCAGTGAATGGGGTATGGAACAAAACGTCCGTGATACTCGCATTGCTTGTCTGTACGAAGGTACGACTGAAATCCAAGCACTGGATCTATTAGGCCGTAAAGTCTTGGGCTCACAAGGCAAGCTACTCGCAAATTTTGTACAAATCATTCAAAAATTCTGTCAAGAAAACAAAGACAATGATGAGATGGGTCAATTCATTCGTCCACTTGCCAAGCATATCAAAGAATGGGGCGATCTAACGTCACGTATCGGTATGCAAGCCACTGAAAACCCAGATGCTGTCGGCGGCGCTGCAGTTGACTATATGTACTTCAGTGGTTATGTGACTCTTGCTTACCTATGGGCGCGTATGGCACTCGTTGCTCAAACGGCTATCGCAGATGGGACTGGCGAAAAAGCATTTTATGATGCCAAGATTAAAACAGCGCAGTTCTACTTCGCTAAGTTATTGCCACGCACCACAACACATGTACAGCGTATCAGTACGGGTGTTGAGCCATACATGAGTATGGACGTGGATCAGTTTGTTTTTTAATGAAGCGTTAGACACTTTTCATACTATATTTTATCGGCAACATACTTCGGTGTGCTGCCGATTTATTTTAGGCATCTCTTTAAAACAGCAATAGTTCTAGTGTCTCTCACTCTATTGGTTATTTTTATTTTTGAAAAAGCAGAATACTTCTGAGAGTAACTCTATTCATCAAAATATATTTTATTACTACAATAGCCACTGCCAACTTTTGGTGCACGCATAATTCACGAAGAAATACACCCGCCTACATGCTTATTTGCTAAACTTTGATTGTTAATCGCTAAGATTACTTCAAGAAAACAGTTGATAATCAGCTCAGTTGATAACTTTAGTGACTCCAATTTTATTCATTTGAACCAAAGGAATGTTTATGGCTGTTTATAATGCCCCTCTGAATGACATGCGCTTTATGTTAAAGGACGTCTTTAAAGCGCCAGAATTTTGGCAAAACAACGAAAACTTAGCGCATGTTGACATGGAAACGGTCGATATGATTTTGGAAGAAATGGCAAAACTGTCAAAAAACATTTTATTACCTATCAATCGTAGCGGCGACGAAGAAGGCGCAACTTTTGAAGGTAATGGCGTGGTCACCACCCCTACTGGATTTAAAGAAGCCTATAAGCAATATGCAGACTCAGGCTGGGTTGGTTTAAGTGGTAATGCTGAATATGGCGGTCAAGGTTTCCCCAAAATGGTCACCATGTTGACCGAAGAGATGGTATTCACGGCCAACCAATCGTTTGCGCTTTATCCAAATTTGACAGTTGGGGCCACGCTTTGTCTCAATGCAGCCGCTTCTGAAGAACAAAAACAGACTTATCTAGAAAAAATGTACAGTGGCGAATGGTCTGGCACTATGTGTTTGACAGAACCACATGCAGGTACGGATCTAGGTATCATCAAAACCAAAGCCGTCCCAAACGATGATGGTAGCTACGATATTTCTGGTACCAAAATTTTTATCACAGGCGGTGAGCACGATCTGACTGACAATATCATTCATTTGGTACTGGCAAAAACACCCAATGCGCCAGAAGGATCAAAAGGCATCTCACTTTTTGTTGTACCAAAATTTTTGGTAAACGAAGACGGTAGCTTAGGCGCGCGCAATACGTTAGCCGTCGGTTCTATCGAGCATAAAATGGGCATCAAAGCCTCTGCTACGTGTGTCATGAATTTCGACAACGCTAAAGGCTGGATGGTTGGTGAAGAAAACACAGGTCTGTCATCAATGTTCATTATGATGAACTATGAACGTGTCACCATGGGCTTGCAAGGTCTTGGTGGCTCAGAGCTGGCTTATCAAAATGCAGCTTTATATGCCAATGACCGTGGTCAAGGACGCAGTGATACTCAGCTACAAAGCCCAGAAAAACCAGCCGATGCGATTATTCATCATGCTGACGTTCGCCGTATGCTATTAAACGCTAAAGCCAACACCGAAGCATCACGTTGTTTTGCGATGTATGTGGCCAAAAGCCTTGATGAAGAAAAATTTAGTACTGACCCTGAAGCTGCTCAAGCTGCTGCTGCGCGCGTTGCCCTACTCACACCAGTGGCTAAAGCCTTCTTAACAGACAAAGCACTTGAAGCCACCGTAGATTGCCAGCAAGTCTTTGGTGGGCACGGCTATATACGCGAATGGGGTATGGAGCAAATCGTTCGTGATACCCGCATTGCCCAGATTTATGAAGGCACAAACGGTATCCAAGCACTTGATTTGCTGGGTCGTAAAGTGGCAAAAAACAACGGTAAATATGTCATGCATTTCTTAGGTGAAATTCGTGATTTTGTGAATAATATGCAAGCCGATCATGGTATCAAACAAGCCACACTTGAGGCTGCAGATACGATTGAAGCTCTAACCAAAACGGTTCTTAGCAATATTAGTGAACGTAAAAACGAGATCAATGGTTGTGCAGTTGATTATATGCATGCCTTTGGTTACCTTGCTTATTCGTACATGTTTGCGTTGATGGTAGAGGCAGCCAACGGTAAAGAAGGTGATTTTTATACCAATAAAGCCAAACTTGCTGATTACTTCGTTGGCCGTATTTTGCCACGTATCGATGCGCATGCAAAAATGGTGCAGGCTGGTAGTGATCCAATGATGAATTTTGATCTTGATTATTTCGATGTTCCTGCTAGCTAAGTAGTTATTATCATCGATTTATAGTACCCTAATCAAAAGGACAGTGACGCTACTGTCCTTTTTTTTGTCAGAAGGATTTTTAGATTGGTTACGAAAAAATAACTGCTAACAAAATAATTAACCATCGATGCATGGTTATGATTAAAATAACGCAAGTAAAAGTGTCGCGTAGATTACATGGTTCAGTTCAAATGTAAATATTACCGAGTTTTTAGCAATGTTTGCCATTGCAACACATTATATAATGGTCAACACTTCGTTATAAAAACTACTGAAATAATCATAATAAAGGATGCGACGTGTCAGAATTAAAACGCATTTTACAGCAGATTACAGCCCTGAGTGATGTGCCCGATCCTGCGGTACTCAAACGCTTAATAGATGAGCTGCGGGTGAGTGAAAAAGAAACCGCGTTAGCCAATGAAAAAATTCAGTCTTTGATTGATATTCTTCGTCAACATCCAGAATATGGAGATGGGTTATCAAGTTTTGTTTTAAAATTAATCATTCAATACCGTCAAATCTCACTCTATACTGATACTGGCATTATGTCAGATCAGGGGTTTTTTAACAGCTTACGTCGCTTAATTGGTCATCGATTTTTACCGCTATTACCTCAAGATGACTCCGTTGTCGAACTGGCCGGTTACTTGTTCAATAAGCGCTCTGATGAGAAGTGGCTTGCCAATATCGAGAAAGAAAAGTGGGATGAGCTGGTTTCATTAATCAGAGTAGAAGAAAAGCACTTAGACTTAGTTGCCACGGCAAAAAACAGCATTTTAAATGCGATTATTATCTTATCTTATCGAATCAGCGGTATTGGTTTACATCCTGATTTGATGGAGTCTTATCCGCAAATATTGAATTACTCTGCATCTTTTGTGGCTCAAAATCAAGAAGCGGTGCTGTTCGTCAACCAATATAGACAAGCACATGAACTCGATAGCTTGACGGATATTACACCTGAGCAGGCTGTCGATCCTGCTCCTTTATTAGTGATGGTTGAGCAGTGTGAAGATATTGTTGCCACTGTCCGAAAACGCATCTACAAGACAGGCATCTCTATTCGCCTGACTAATATGATGCTGCGATTGGATCAAAGCTTACAACGCATGCGCATCTTGACGGCGCTACTGACAGAAAGTCATCAAAACCGTGATCGTGCAGTGATTGAGCTGATTCAAACCCTGATTACGACTTCCAATCGCCGCTACAGTATTGGCTATTTGATCGATAACAATACCAAACTGCTCTCACGTAAAGTCACTGAAAATGCCAGTCGCGTTGGTGAACACTATATCAGTACCGATAGAGCTGGTTATCGCCAAATGTTCAAAAAGGCCTCTATCGGCGGGTTTGTCATCGCGTTTATGGCTACCTTGAAAATAATCACGTACCAGTTGGCGCTTGCACCCATGGGTCGTGCCTTCCTTAATAGTATGATTTATGGATTGGGTTTCGTATTTATCCATGTCATTCGAGGTACGGTGGCGACCAAACAGCCAGCGATGACAGCAGCAGCCATTGCCTCTACCATATCTGAAAGCTCTGGCAAGAAGTCTCATCAATTGACCAAACTGTCAGAGTTAATCGTCGATATTTTGCGTACTCAGTTTATTGCAATTATGGGTAACGTCATGCTAGCGATACCCGTCGCGCTCATCATCTCTTTTGCGTGGTTGCAATATACAGGCGCGCCGATGATTGGGTCCGAAAAAGCAGGACACCTCCTTCATGACCTTGACCCGTTTCATTCACTAGCGCTCCCTCATGCTGCTATTGCTGGCGTGTATTTATTTTTGGCTGGTCTGATAGCTGGTTATTATGACAATTTGGCTGTTTATAACCATGTAGGTGCGCGTATTCAGCGCCACAGATTACTTAAAGCCATACTACCCGAGCCATGGCTTAAACGCTTAGGTGGGTTTGTAGAAGCCAACTTAGGCGCCATTATGGGCAACTTCTTATTCGGGGTATTCTTGGGTAGTACTGCCACTATTGGCTTTATATTTGGCTTACCAATTGATATTCGCCACATTGCATTTGCTTCAGCGAACTTGGCACATGGCCTATTTAACCTTTCTGCTGATCAAGTAAGCTGGAATGTTATTTTATTATCGATACTTGGCGTAGCGCTTATTGGTATGGTCAACCTTATTGTCAGTTTTTCGCTGGCACTGTTTGTTGCGTTACGCTCTAAAGAGGTTCGTTTCTTCGAATGGGGACGCCTCACAAAACTCATTTTTGGTCACATTATCAGTCATCCTTCTGACTTTTTTTGGCCACGTGACAAACCGATGAAGTACGCGCGTATTGATAGCCAAGGTCATATGATATTTGATGATAGTACCGCCGTACAAAAAGGTAGCAAGGCGATACCTAGTAACTATGTGGTACGACGATTGTCTGATGTCAGAGTCATTCCTAAGTCTCAGCAAGCTAGCTCGCAAGGTTCGCAGACGAATACAGACATACATTATGACAATCAACCCAAAGGCGACGCTGTACAGCCGCACACCTCGCCCACAAAAGTTGTCGATCTTGATGACGGCTTGGTAGATGAAGAATTGAACAGTTCACCTTATACTGATGATATTCAGTATGACAAAGCGACCAAAACGCTAAACACTTCTAACAGTGACAATCCTGAATTGACTGGTGATGAGGTAGAACCAACTAGTCTTGACAGTAAGGTGACAGGCGATGCCAAAACGCCATTGCCAAAACCTAAAAAACCACCAAAGTTGCCCAGTTAAAGGGGTAGCTTTGGTGGTTTACATAGAATGATGGTTAGCTCTTAAAAAGATCTAGCCATTAATTTTGAATGAGCCGTTATGGTTTTCACACTGCGCACTTGACGTTATGACTTCTTCATCACCCAGTCTATAAGCCAATAGGTAGTTGCCCCAGACGCAGCCACCATCAAGCGCTCGCGCATAAGGCAAATCAACCTCACCTTGCAACGCTGCCCAGTGACCAAACAGTATCTTACGCGAGCGCGGCACCTGCCATTCAAACCACGGTAAAAAATCTTCTGGCATAGGTTCACTCAAGGTACCTGAGAAGCCAAACTCAAGCGTCCCATCCTGTTTGCACAGGCGCATGCGGGTAAAATAATTGGCAATGGCTCGCATTCTGGTGAAACCTGTGATGCCTGAATCCCAGTTATCCGCTTTTTTACTATATAAGTTGGGCAACAATTCATCAAGCTGCTCTAAACTGCCTTGTAGCTGCGCCTCTAACTCTTTTGCATAGCCAGCGGCAGCCTCAATACTCCAGTGGGGTGGTATACCAGCATGCACCAATACCGTCTGCTCATCTGGATAAGCCAGCAATGGCTGATGTCTTAACCACTCAAGTAGCTCATCACAATCATCAGCCGCAAAAATCGGTGCCGTTTTATCTTTTTTCTTGAGTTTGGTCGCACCACGCCACACAGCAATCAAATTGAGATCGTGATTGCCAAGTACCGTTGCAGCGGCTCCTTGCTCACATAGTTCCTTAACATCACGCAAGGTATTCAATGAGTCCTCTCCGCGTGCCACCAAGTCGCCAGCAAACCACAGCTTATCTTGACTGGGATCAAAATCCAGTGTTTCAAGTAATTGACAATAGGCAGCATAGCAACCTTGCAAGTCACCGATGACATACTGATGTCGAAAACTCATACTACCTCACAGGTTTAGAAATAATAAAAAACGAGCATCAAAGTTAAGCACAATAAACTTAAGCTCAGATGCAATTAGCAATAATACACAATTTATAAGAGAAGCACCTTGTCGTTATTAACGACTATTTACGCTTCTATCTGCTTTGCACGATTGCTTAGCGTCACAAAGTCTTTAACGCTTAAGGTCTCAGGACGGGCTTGTGGATTGATATCGCAAGCAGCAAAGTCTTCTTCGCTCAGCGTCGGCAATAGGGTCGAATTTTTAAAAATTGCTCGTAGTGTTTTGCGGCGATGGTTAAAGGTCTCACGTACCACAATGGCAAAATAATCCTCATCTTCTGCCACGACTGGCTTATCAATATGCGGCGTCAATCGAAAAACCGCACTGGTCACTTTTGGTGGCGGATTAAATGCGCCGCGTGGTACGGTCAGCAGATAATCGGTATCGCAATGATACTGCATGATGACAGACAAGCGACCATAGGTTTTGCTACCAACGTCGGCCGTGATACGCTCAACTACTTCTTTTTGCAGCATAAAATGCATGTCTTGAATCACATCGGCGAAGCTCAGCAAATGAAACAAGATCGGCGTAGAAATATTGTAAGGCAAATTACCCACCACACGAAGCTTACCGCGCTCTTCACTATATAGCTCACGGTAATCAACATGCATCGCATTGTCTTTGATAATGGTAAAGTTTGGATGACTATTGGCGCCAATCCGAATACGCAAGCTGTCTGCCAAATCTCGATCCAGTTCCACCACTGTCATGCCATCCACTTCTGCCAACAGTGGCTCAGTCAGCGCGCCCATACCTGGTCCAATCTCAATCAAATTATCATCACGTTCCAGATGAATACTATCGACAATTTGACGAATGACACTGGTATCATGCAAGAAGTTTTGACCAAAGCGTTTACGCGGTTGGTGTTTGGCAGCTTTTAAGCTGTTAGAAATAGATTGAGCATCGAACGTAGAGTTGGACATAAAAGATTCTTAATGTATAAAGGATAAATGGGCAATAGCGCTGTAGCAATAAGGTGCTATTTTATAATGTCGAATTATACCACAGCTCATAATTAGGGCGTATTTTCGAGACATTTTATCTATAAACCATCCACAATTTAGCGCAACCGACATAGCAGATTTTTGTTTTTAAACCATTTGCTATAACGCCTGTCATCGAAACAATGGGCTGCACTTAGAGCTATATTCGATTTTTCTCATATTTGAACTAAATACGGCATATTTCACAATAAACCTAAAATGGTAGACCCTTTCTATGGTGAATGGAGTTTTGGCTGTTACCACAAACTGTGGAGAGTTCTTAGTGACAATCAAATTATCCTTGAAGGCCAAAATGACTTTGATAACTATAAAGAGACAGATAGCCTACTGCAGCAAATTAGTTTTGGGAGGTTGATCGACATTACAGTCGTAAATACTCTGGATATAGCTATGATATTTGATAACAATATTCGTTTAGAGTTTTTAGTCAGTCGCAAGGAGGAAAATACCTTTGATGTTTTTTACCTCAGAATAAATGCCTCGTTTACTATGGTAACCAAGGCGGCTAGTACGGCAGAAGTGATTTACCATGGCCTAACCATCTAGACATTCGTACTAAATGAGACGAATAATCAAGCTTTACGTACTTGAAAAATCCTAACGGTAACGCAAATAGCCGTCAATTCAATTGGGTGCCCTAGTGAGAACTTGAATCTTTGGCTATGCTTTATTTTTATTAACAACTAATATTATTTAAGCGATCATAACGTAATTGTTAATGTAGCGATGAAAAATATTGGGTTGGCGATTTACCCAAGGATTTTTTAAACATCGTGATAAATGCATTAACAGAATCATATCCCAACATGCCTGCTACGTTTTGCACAGACTCTCCTTCCGCCAGCTTGCTCAGTGCAATCATCAGATGCAACTGCTGACGCCAGCGTCCGAAGCTCAGTCCTGTATCGTTTTTCACCAATCTGGCCAGTGTTCGTTCACTCGTTGCCAGTTGCTCTGCCCATTGTCTCAGTGTAGTACGGTCGCTTGGGTCTGCAAAAAGCGTATCACTGATATGTCTAATTTTTGGATGCTCTGATATCGGCAAATGAAGCTCTTCGATCGGTGCATCAGATAGCTGCTCGAGCAGCACGGTAACCAGACGCGCTGTTTTGCTTTCAGAAGAATATGAAGGTTCCTGTTCAGCAAGATACAGTATCAACTCTCGGACGAGTGGCGTGATGGCAATTGTGCAGCAGTATTCAGGCATAGACGCCGCACTGGGCTCGACAAATAAAAAACAAGTGCGAGCATTTTGGGTAACACGGCAGCTATGAGGTGTCCCACTAGGGATCCAAACCGCATGCTGAGGTGGGACTAACCAAAGCGCATTGGGTACCTCACAACTGACCGCACCATGCACTGATAGAATCAGCTGTCCTTTGCGATGATGATGTTTATGAACTTCTGAATCATTCGTTACTGATGCAAGTTGAAGAGCTACTGCGGCCTGCTCAAAAATATCAGAATCAAAATCTTCTGGTGATGATACTGTTTTTTTAGTGTTTGGCATAATATAGATATAAATTGTCATGTTATCTATATTATATACACATGAGATATTCTAAAGTGCTTCTTTTTTTGAAGTAAGTTAGAGAATATGTTCAATAAGATTAAAAACAAGTGGCATGCCATTGCACTTGTAGTGGGAATTCTTTTTATAGCCGCAAACCTGCGCGTTCCTTTTACCGCAATAGCACCAGTTCTGCCACTCATTCAGAGTGATTTCAGTCTGAATTCCTCCTCTGTGGGTTTGCTGACTTCATTGCCATTACTTGCATTTGCTGTATTTTCACCCTTGAGCGCTTCTTTTGCCCGTCGATTCGGAATAGAGCGCACACTTTTTTTGGCACTAATCATTATTTCGTTAGGCATTTTGCTGCGCTCTACAGGAAGTGTTGGTGCCCTGTATCTAGGTACAGTACTAATAGGTACAGGGATTGCTTTTGGCAATGTACTATTGCCTGGCCTAATTAAGCGTGATTTTTCAGCAAACATTGCTTCTATGACGGGTGCTTATTCTATTACGATGGGCGCAGCAGGCGCATTAGGATCTGTCATAATTACTCCCCTAGCGCAGATCTGGGATTGGCCTATTGCTTTAGACTTGCTAATCGCAGCTCCGCTGTTTGCCCTTATCCTTTGGATACCACAGCTGAAAAAACACAATCCAGTGGTGATGGCAAGTCACAAACAATCGGCCAGTGTGAACGTTTGGAAGTCACCTTTAGCATGGCAGGTCACCCTGTTTATGGGACTAAATGCCATGCCTTTTTATGTCGCTGTAGGGTTTTTGCCTACTATTTTGATAGATAATGGTATATCGGCTGCACAAGCAGGATCAGTGCATGGGACGTTACAATTGGCTACCGCCATTCCAGGGCTGATACTGGCAGCCACGCTTCGCCGCTTAAAAGATCAGAAATTAGCAGCCGTCACGGTCAGTTTGTTGGTTGCACTCTCTCTGATCGGATTCATTTACTTACCAGACCTTGCTATGTTGTGGGCTGCGTGCCTAGGTTTTGGCTCTGGCGCTAGCATGATGCTCGGTCTGACGTTTGTGGGTCTGCGTACAACCAATGGCGACGATGCCTCTGCTTTATCAGGCATGGCACAGTGTGTCGGTTATCTAATGGCAGCAGCAGGTCCTTTGCTACTGGGTCAGCTGCACGATTGGACCGGAGGTTGGACTGTACCACTGTTAATAACCGCTGCAATTTCTATTGCGGGTGCCTGTAGTGGCATGATGGCTGGGCGCAATGCTTATCTTGAACCGACTAATAGCTGAGTTGAACGCGCATTTTTAGATAAATGAGAAGCAACCTTTTACTTATTACAGTCAGTAAAAAGTAATATCGACACATTACGCACGGCTGCTATCAATTTTTCTTGCTTGCTGTTCCTACGCAGACAGAGGCTACAAAAAATTGATAGCAGTAGTACTGTAGCTTTTTACTCATAATTATAATGGTGGACACCGCTGTAGAGACATATTTTGCACCGCTACTGCAATGCTATAAAAGTAATGTTTCCTATTTAACCTTAGGTTACCGAGTTGCCATCGCGGACAAGCTCGGTTATCCAGTCAGCGAAAGCGCGAACGGCTGGTGATAGAAAACGCTGATGTGGATAGAGTAAACTAACCGGCACGGACGCAGGTTGCCAGTCCGACAATACTTCAATCAGTCTCCCTTCTGCTAAATGGTCTGCTACCACGTTTTCAGCAACCTGCGCCAGCCCGAATCCTTCAAGACACATTTTGATGTAGAGTCCGGTCTCATTGACGGCGGCTGTACCACTAACTGGGACTGATACCTTTTCATTGTCTTTGACAAAGTACATCTCACCCGTTCGTCTGATATTTCCTGAAAAATAATGGATAGCTCGATGCTGAGACAATACCTCTAAGCTCTGCGGAATACCGTTTTTTTTGAGATACGCTGGAGAAGCACATGTTACCCAGCGAAACCGACCAAGCGAACGCGCAACGAGCGTTGAGTCAGTAAGTTCCCCTGTCCGAATGACACAGTCTACACCTTCCTGAACGAGATCAACCTGCCGATCATTAACGCCGATCATCAAATAAATATCTGGATAGCGCTTATAAAAATCTTTCAGATTTGGCATAACGATAAAATGTGCAATACCGCCAGGCATATCCACTCGCAGACGACCCTGCGGCCGCTTAACTGAATCAGTGAGACTAGACTCTGTATACTCAATCAACTTGAGTATCTCCTGACATTGCGCCAGATACTGCGCGCCTTCTGGCGTTAGACTGACTCGCCGCGTGGTTCTGTTCAGCAAGCGTACCTGTAAATGTTTTTCAAGATTTTTGATCGTGCTACTGACGGTTGACGCTGGTAAGGAAAGTGTTTGTGCTGCGTGAATAAAACTCCCCGCCTCTGCCACACGCACAAAAACCTGCATTGCTTGGATACGATCCATACTTTTTTCCTTGAGCCAACATAATGGGTCAGCATTGTTCGTGATTACGGGATAATGAAAACAGTTTAACCCTCTTTTTCAGACGTGTCACTCTGCGTATCATCTCTTCACAACATGATAAAAAGGTAAACCTAACATGACTGACTATAATCGCAATATCGTACAAAATACTGAGTCAGAGGCAACTCGAACGCTTATCCGTGGTGCTACTGTGCTTAGTATGGATAATGATGTCGGTAATTTGGTGAGTGCCGATATTCTTATCGAAGGCAGCACGATAATACAGATCAATGAAAATATCGAGGCTGATGATGCCAATATTATTGACGCATCTGGCATGATTGCCATGCCCGGCATGGTCGATTCGCATCGCCACTCTTGGGAAGGACAAATGCGCCGTCTCAATTCACATGCCGAAACGCTTGAAGACTATAGCCATGCCACGCACTTTTCTTTTGCCAAATATTATCGTCCCTCTGACATGTATATCGGCAACTTAATGACCGTACTGAGCTGCATCGATGCAGGTATCACTACCGTTATCGATAACTCACACAACAGCCGTACAGGTGCACATTCCGATGCTGCCATCGAAGCGCTACTTGATTCAGGTATTCGCTCCATCCATGCCACTGGCGCGCCCGTAAGTGGAGAATGGGACACTGCCCATTGGCCGGGTAATATTGAACGTCTTCAAGAGAAATACTTTAAAGATGGAGAAAATAGCCTAATTTCGCTCGCGATCATGGCACAGCTGGAACCTGAACTATGGGCTGAAGCTCGTCGATTAAATGTGCCGATTATCACTGAGTTTTTCGGTGGAGAAATGGCAGATGAGCTCGAAGGACTACATCAAAAGGGACTGCTGGGCCCTGATAATATCTTTAACCACTGTACGGCGCTTCCGGATTCTGGCTGGGAGATTTTACGTGAGGCTGGCGTTCGAGTGAATGTATGTCCACGTTCAGATGCGCACTACGGTATCGAAGATGGCGTGTTTGCTATGCAGGCCGCCTTACGCCACGGTATTAGCCCAGGGCTTAGCGTGGATAATGAAACATCCTATAGCGGCGATATGTTTATGGAAATGAAAGTCGCCTTTTATTCACAGCGCGCCACGGGCATGCAACATAAGAATTGCTGCGGATCAGAACAGCATCCACTGACGTTACAGTCTAATAGTCTACTCAAAGCGGCCACGATTGACGGTGCCGTCTGTGCAGGGTTGCAGGATAAAATCGGTAGCCTAACACCAGGAAAACAGGCCGACATTGTCCTTATCAATGCTGAGGACATGAATCTTTATCCATCAGGCAATGCCTTTAGCACCGTGGTACATGCAGCTGACCGTAGCAATATTGATACGGTCATGATTGGCGGACGCATTGTCAAACGTGGTGGCAAAGTGCTAGGCGTGGATAATGTGCGTCTGCGTGCGGCAATCGATGAGTCTCGTGAGCATCTTTTTGCTGCCGCAGGTTACGTGCCTGACATCTTTGCTGAGGCGTTTTTGCCGCTTGAATCAG
This sequence comes from Psychrobacter alimentarius, assembly GCF_001606025.1. Taxonomy (NCBI): domain Bacteria; kingdom Pseudomonadati; phylum Pseudomonadota; class Gammaproteobacteria; order Moraxellales; family Moraxellaceae; genus Psychrobacter; species Psychrobacter alimentarius. The sequence goes on from NZ_CP014945.1 coordinate 1,804,636, forward strand.
CTCAGTAAGGAAGCGCAAGATGAATTTAATATATTATCTCATGGCACTCTGTGCGGGTTTGGGGATTACCTTGCAGACCACGCTGAACGCCCAACTGGCTAAAGGCGTTGGAGGCGATTCTGTAGCGGCAGCGTTATTCTCCTTTACTGCTGGTGCGCTGTGTCTTGGTATTTATTCCTTAATTCGAGGCGGAATAGTCGCTTCACTAATAGCGATTCCTGCCCAGCCTTGGTGGAGTCTACTCGGTGGCCTGCTAGGGGCGAGTGCACTGCTCAGTTACGTAGTGCTGGCACCCAAAGTGGGTTTATCAGCACTGCTCGGGCTCGCTATTGCTGGACAAATTATCTCCTCATTGTTTATCGATCATTTCGGATTGCTGGGAGCTACTGAGAGACCAGTCTCCCTCATCAAGCTGGGTGGCTTGATAGTGATGCTAGCAGGCCTAGCTGTTGCTTTATTAGATGACAAATTATCAGCATTTTTCTCTAGCTAACTGCTACGAGTAGTCGCATCGCTTACTTATACGCTGCGATAGTAGTCCTTAATCAAACGAATGCAAGTTTCAATGACCTTGCATGCGATATTTTTATCTTATTCCATGTGACTTAAGGAATGATTATGTTTGAACCTATAAACGATACTATCAGCCTTTTAGGTGAGTGTCCTATCTGGTGTGACAGGACAAATCAGCTGTTTTGGACTGATATTCCAGGCTGTCAGTTGCGAGCTCTTGATCCTATCAGCGGTGATGTTCGCCACTGGTCACTATCTGAATCACTGGGCTCATTTGCCCTTACAGCAGATAAAAATGTACTGCTAATGGGACTGGCCTCTGGTCTAGGATACTACAACTTGACCAACGGTCATTTTACCAAAATTGCAGCCTCGCCTGGAGTAACTAGTACCCGCATCAATGACGGTCGTTGCGACCGTGCGGGCAACTTTGTGTTCAGCACGATGTATGCAGGTGACCCAGTGCAGCCAGTTGGCAGATTCCACCGGCTCAATGCGGTAACGCTTGAGATAGAGACACTAGATCTTCCTGAAGTGACGATCGCCAATAGTATCTGTTTCAGTCTGGACGGCTCAACCATGTACTACGCGGACTCAATGCAAGGATGTATTTTTTGCTGTGATTACCCTTCTCTACAGAACCAGCGCTTATTCGCAAAAATCGACGGTCTGGGTGCGCCAGATGGTTCTGGTATTGATGAAGAAGGATTTCTATGGAATGCAGAATGGGGCGGTAGCAGAGTCTTTCGGTATACACAAGATGGAACAATTGACCGTATAATCGAGTCATCCAGTGTTCAAATGACCTGTCCAGTATTTGCAGGACCCAGTTATGAAACGCTTTATTGCACAAGTGCTAAAGTGGGCCTAGATACACCGACAGATAGTGATGGTGCGCTAATGAAGTCGGAAATACTTGCTTACACAGGACTTCCTGAAGTCAAGTTCGCAGGGCGATTGTAAAATTAACGCGAGCATTTCGAATATTTTGAGATCATTATAGTCTCTCGATATGTTAAGCCTTTGACAATTCCAATGCAGTTCAGTCTCTAAACCTATTCTCAAAATAGTATGTTTATTCAATAAAAAGTTTATCAGGATATGTTCGGTTCCCTATACAGGCATCGAACTGCTAATGGCAGGTAAGGACTTAATGATCGTAAGACCGACACAATGGATGATTTTTTTAAAATGTCCTAAGTTAATTTATACCATTTTTTCAACATAACTCACTAGATATTATCTCCATTTTGTCCTACATTCTCTTACCAAGGTAAATTTACTAAATCGCCACTTTGTTTTAAAACCAACATCGTGGATGTCTCTAATACAGATGGTATCCCTTGGAGCACGTTTGCGACAAAGAGAGTTAGTGCATCTGTATCCGCAACCCACACTCGCAGCAAATAATCGTAGTTTCCAGCGACCAGTAGAAACTCAGATACTTCAGGATGACTTTCAATCTCATGAATGAATTGTTCATGGCCGTCAGGAGTGTGTCTATTCAACTTAACGGTAATAAGAACACATATATTAAGTCCCAATTCTTTAGGACTAATATTTGCTGAGTATCCAGTAATGAATCCATCATCTTCTAATTGACGGATACGTCTACCACAAGCGGTTGCAGAAAGCCCGACTTGGTCTGCCACTTCGATGGTAGATTTTCTGCCATCCTCAACTAGTGCTTTTAGAATTTTTTTATCTATTCTATCTAGCTTCTTTGCACTCATTCTCTACTATTCTCTATTTTATTGACGGATACGTCTAGTATATTGCTAATAGGCTAGTGATAACAAACGATTTCGTTAATGCTCTTACTGTAAAATACCTTTCTAGAAGATTTGCACTTTCATAAGGATTACACAGTACGATGCAACCTATATCTAGATTGTCCATGACAGCAGCGTTTGCGTCTCTAATGTCTCTACAGATTGGCGCAGCATTTGCCAAGACTATTTTTCCTTCGGTTGGCCCTGAAGGTGTTGCGGCATTGCGCATTGGTATCACCGCGCTGATTCTCTGCCTAATGTTTCGACCTTGGTCATTGAAGGTTGAACGTTCATACTGGCCCAGTATAGTCATGTATGGAGCAATGATTGGAATAATGAACATTCTGATTTACCGTGCCTTTCTTTATATTCCCATTGGCATAGCGATATCGATAGAAGTACTTGGTCCATTGGGTGCGGCGTTACTTTCAAAAAAGCGCAAGTCAGATGTTATGTGGGTGCTAATTGCTTTAATCGGCGTATTTCTGCTGCCATACGGACAGTCTGGTTTTACCCTGAATGCGATGGGCGTTTTCTATGCTGCTTTAGCGGCTATTAGCTGGGGTATTTATATCAGTTGTGCCAGCAAAGTTTCTAATTTAGGAGCCAACGGAGTAGCAATAGGAGTAAGTATCGCTTCTATATTTGTTGTCCCTATTGGTTTTACTCAGGCTGGTCTAGCTCTGCTCAAGCCTGAAATTTTAGCCGTAGGATTAATTATTGCGATTTTATCGAGTGCTTTACCGTTTCTGCTAGATATGTATGCGCTCAAAAGACTGCCAAAAAGCCTCTTTGGTATATTAATGAGTGCTTCACCAGCGGTTAGTGCAATAGCTGGTTGGATAATACTAGGTGAAGCGTTAAGTTCCATTCAATGGACGGGGATTTTAGCCATTAGTGTCGCTTGTATTGGAGCAACCTTACCTGCGTATACATCAATTAAGCCAACCTATAGAAAGTTACCTGGAGGGTAGATTCCGTCCGAAGCAGTTAAGAAAGTGCTGTCCAAAAAGTCTGACTTTAACCTCTCTCATACCCTTCAGTGCCTTTATAATCATGGATAGTACGGTGTAGCTACTCACGGATGTGCTGATCTTCTAAATTCATGTCATGACAATATTTTACGCGCAACTTTAGCTCAACTGCTCTAATCAAGCTTAAACGGATGATGTAACTAACGTATACACTAATAGAACTATTTCATTAAATCGAAAGGCCCGTCAGGGCCTTATTATTTTCTATTGAGCCAGTTCGCTTTCTTTGACATCAGCGAAGGGTGCAAGAATACCACTATCAAACTCACGTAGCGTTTTGCCACTTTTAACTCTCTCAGGCCAGTCAGGATTTGCAAGAGCGCTTTTGCCGATAGCGATATAATCTGCGCCTAGTTTTAGTACCTTATCTGCCTTTTCCGCATCATCCGTACCGCCATTGGCTATAATAATCAGTTTAGGTGCTACGTTACGAGCAATTTCTACCAGTGAGTACGGACTATCTTCAAATGCCGGTCGCCAAGCCTCGTACTCTGTAATGTGAACATAATCCACACCTGAGATAGCCAAAAGTGAAAATACTTTTTCAGCGCCTTCTTTTCCTTCTTTCCATTTATGGTGGAAGTCATTCACTTTTGCCTGTGAAATTCGAATACCCACAACAGCACTTGGTCCAACAGACTGACGTACAGCCTGAATGACCTCAAGAATCAGTGATAAGCGTGAAGCAATATCACCTCCCCAGTGGTCACTGCGTTGATTGGTATAGTCCGTGAAGAACTGGTCAAGTAGATAGCCGTTGGCACCATGAATCTCAACGCCATCAAATCCAGCTTCATTGACAGCGCGTGATGCCGCCACTGCGAAACTGCGGATAATGTCCTGAATATTGTTTTCTGACAATTCTAATGGCACATTGTAATCACCTTTACCGTGATAAAATTCTAGCTGCTTACCTTTCGGTTGAATGGCAGAAGGCGCGACTGTATGCGAACGGTAGATATTTCCTTGAGAAAGTGCACCAGAATGTTGAATCTGAGCGATAACTTTACTTCCGTTCATGTGCAAGCTTTCAGTGATCGTACGCCATCCTTGCACTTGCTCATCATTGATAAGGCCAGCCTGACAGTCATAAGTCTGTGACCACTCATCGTCAATATAAATACCTTCAGTAATCACTGCGCCAAAGCCTCCTTTAGCAAAACGCGTGTAATAACGCTGCATCCTCTCACCAGGCACACCAGTCTTAGAAGCTGATATACGCGTCATTGGGGCAACTACCAGGCGATTTTCAAGGGCAAGCTGATTGATACGACCGGATTTAAAAGCAAGTAAGTCAGACATAATAAGAATCCTTTTTTCAGTTATTAGTTTATAAAATGATTATAATAGGTGTACACCCGCTTAAAAACAGGCTAAGACGATACGCCTGTATAACGGATTTCGTTATAAATGAATTTAAAAGATATTAATGCTTTTCTGATGACATCACAGACTCATAGCCTCACACAAACTGCTAGACGGCTAAATACCACACCGATGACGATTTCTCGTCGTTTGGCTTCTCTTGAGAAAGAGCTTGGTAAGCGTCTATTGCATCGCACCACGAGAGCTGTGGCGCTGACTGATGAAGGCGAAGAGTTTCTTCCGTATGCTCAAGCGATGGCAGAAGCCGAACGTGGCGCACTCAGTCTATTTTCTCCAGAAAGAAAAGGTGCAGTGGGTCAGCTTCGCATTACGTCGCCTTCAGGGTTTGGGCGACGAACCATTATGCCAGTGCTTTCTACGCTGTTGGATGACAATCCCGATTTGAATGTTGAGCTGCATCTTAGTGATAACATCACTGATATTGTAGGACTAGGTTTTGATGTGGCTATTCGCATCGCGCCACTGCGTGATTCACGGCTTATCGCACATAAGTTATCCGATAATCAGCGTGTATTATGTGCCTCTCCCGAATATTTACAGCGCTGTGGTACTCCAAAATGTATGGCAGATCTTGCAAATCACAGCTGCCTTCGCTTAACGAGTGTTTTTCAATGGACTTTTATGACAGATGGCCAGCCAACCAGTGTCACTATTGATGGTCGCTTTAGTAGTAGCCATGTTGAAGGTGTTAGAACGCTGTGTAAATCTGGCGCTGGGCTTGCACAGCTGACAGAGTGGGATGTTCGTGAAGAGTTAAGGTCAGGAGAGCTGGTATCATTACAACTTGAGGACGTCAGTCCGCAGAATCTGGCTGTCTGGGCTGTTTTTCCAACAACCAAGTATTTACCAGTCAGGGTTACTGTCTTTTTAGAGGCACTTAAACATGAGATGTGGAGTCAGATGCAGTAGCATTTACTGTAATCATAGAAGATGAACGAGCACGTACTAATTTGATTAGGATGATTAGCTGAATTTCTTACTTACTGTCTAATCGAGTTAGTAATCATACAATCCTTATACAACATGAATAATTTGATGCCTGTATAGCGCATCGGTCATGAATAAAATATGTACGGCAGGTACACCGCCTCGTACAATTTGACTATTTCAGTGAGCAAAGCCTTCGCAATCATTAGCTTATAGCAAAAATTTCAAGTCCTAACTAGGAAACCGAACCAGTTAAGATCCCTGAATGGTTCGCCATAGGTATACCCCAAGGGAACTAGACATTTCGCCCCTTCAAACCTATTAATAGACTACTCAAAATATACTGCCATAAGAAACCACCTATATTAGGTCACGTTTGATAATTTATAAATGGGAATTGCTGATACCAGTATTGTCTAATCCTGCGAAACAAACCTTGCTAAGGCACCGACCAACTTATGCAAGAGGTATATTGACAATAGATCTGTCTGCCATCTCATTTGCCATTATTAATGCTTGGTATAAGCTGGTGGCACTCGCACCGCCACGTCCTGCCAAATCAAGCGCCGTGCCATGATCGACCGAGGTGCGGATATAAGGCAGACCTAAGGTTAAGTTGACCGTATCGCCAAATCCATGCGACTTGAGTACAGGCAATCCTTGATCATGATACATAGCAATCACTGTATCACAGTTTGCCAAGTGTCTGGACGTAAATAAGGTATCAGCAGGCATTGCCTCTGATATATCTACGCCAGCATTGATAAACTCACGTAGCACAGGATTGATAATCTCAATCTCCTCACTCCCCAGATGACCGCCCTCGCCTGCATGTGGATTGAGACCGCAGACCAAAATGCGTGGCTGCGTCAAGCCAAATTTTTCACGCAAGTCATCGATGACAATTTGTACCGTTTGGCGTACGTTTTCTGCAGTGATAGCAGCAGGAATGTCTTTGAGCGGTAAATGGGTAGTCACAAGCGCGACTTTCATGGCTTGATTGGCCAGCATCATGACCACTTTTTCACAGCCGCTTTGCTGCATAAAAAACTCGGTATGACCGCTAAACATCGTGCCATCCGGCAGTTTGATACCCGCATCTATCAACGCTGATTTTTGTAATGGTCCTGTGACAATTGCCGCCACAGTTTGATTTGTCGCAAGCTTATGCGCAATCTCTAATTGTTTTGCCACCATCGCTGAGTTATCAATATTAATTTGCCCAGACGTTACAGGCGCGTCACAAGGTATATTGAGTAGCACAAAAGCCTGGTCAGTATCAGTGCTTTGTTGCGATATCTGCTTTGTTAAAGCTTCCTCTTTTAAATCATCTATATCAAAGGTTTGCCAAGTAGGACAGATTTTGAGCACACCAGCAGCGATAAGTGCGTCCGCACGCTTTTCCATGGCGTTCGCATCAGCAGTGACCCATATTGGACGCAAAAAATCTTGCAACTTATTTTCAGCTGCCAGTAGCAACACAACATCCATACCAATACCAGCAGGTTCACCTGTGGTCAACAAGAGCGGTCGTTTTTCCTGACTATCATTATGTTTTTTTTTCATATAAGTCACCGATTTTATTGTATTTTTAGTCGTAGTATCATTGTCATGTCTACTGCTTTGAGCCATTATTTGACGACACCAAATCCAGAGAATTTTGTCATCAGAACCATCAAGATGTTTATAATGTGATAGAATTTCGCTTCTGATTGTAGCATTTACTCAGGCATGCTGAGACTCCATTTTGATACTTCTGTTGTAATAATCAAACTTGTGGGTTGTGCGCTATTATCGACCCATTCTAGTCACAAACCTGTTTTATACCGACTTTTAACACATTAGGCACTCATGGCAGACACCGAAAAAACCGACGAACTACTCAATCAGACACCGCCACATAATATCGATATCGAAAAGGCATTACTTGCGTCTTTGATGAGTATTGAAGAGGCGTACGACAAGATTGCCGATATCGTCACCAAAGATGACTTTTATGCAGGGCGACATCAGTATATTTTCGATGCCATTGCTCACCTTGCAGCCGTCAATGAACCTTATGATACGGTCATGGTGCATGACTGGTTAGAAGCACAGAAACTCTTAAAAGGTGCTGGCGGTGACAGTTATTTGGCAGATATTTTGAGCCAAAGTCCTGCGACGTTGTTTAACCTGACCGCTTATGCTCAGCGTGTACGTGAGCTATCAACACTACGCCAGCTCATTACTACGGGCAATGAGATGCTAACGCTTGCTTATAACCCAAAAGATCAAACCGTCAGCGATATTTTAGACAGTGTTGAGGGCAAGATATTTAGCATTAATGAGCAGCACAACAAACGTGCTGAGCAGCGTGGGCCTGTTGGGATCACCTCTGTACTGACCAACGTTATTGATAAAATACAAGAGCTAAAATCAAACCCTGATGGCATGATTGGTCTACAAACGCCATTTGTCGAATTGAACAACAAAACACAAGGTTTGCAAGCAGGTGATTTGATCATTGTGGCTGCCCGTCCTTCTATGGGTAAAACCACTTTTGCCATGAACTTAGCAGAAGGTGTTTTATTCAATGAAGATCTGCCGGTCGTGGTATTTTCGATGGAAATGCCAGCCGAATCCATCGTCATGCGTTTGCTGTCCTCATGGGGGGCGATTAACCAGACGCATCTGCGCTCTGGGCAAATGAACGAGGATGAATGGGCAAAAATGATGAATGCCATTCAACATTTGCAATCTAAGCATTTATACATTGATGATAGTACGGCACTGCCGCCATCTGAGATGCGCTCTCGCTGCCGACGTATCGCCAAAAACCATGATGGACGTTTGGGCGCTATCGTCGTCGATTATCTACAGTTGATGAAAGTACCAAGTCTAGACGGCAACCGTGTGGGCGAGATCTCTGAGATTTCTCGTAGTTTAAAAGCGCTGGCACGTGAGCTTGAATGTCCCGTTATTGCCCTATCTCAGCTTAACCGTAGTCTAGAAAACCGTCCGAATAAACGCCCTATCATGTCGGATCTGCGAGAATCTGGTGCGATTGAGCAGGATGCCGATTTGATTATGTTCATCTATCGTGATGAGGTTTATAATGAGAACTCCGACCACAAAGGGGTGGCTGAAATCATCATTGGTAAACAGCGTAACGGCCCGATTGGTACCGTGCGATTGGGTTTTGAGGGGCAATTCACGCGCTTCATCAATCTGACACCAGAATATTATCAAGGTGTTAGTTTTGAGAATGATGAATAATATGCTCAATATATACCTAGTCAGCGGCAACACTCTCGTCTGATTGTAGCCAAGAACATCTATAAGACATAAGTTATAAACACAGCCAGTGGTGCATCAACATGATTGATGCGCCACTGGCTTTATGCTTTCCTACTATCATTCCATAGCTCTGCTAATTTCGACATTTTGCTAATAAAGAAGGTGATTATGCGTACCATTACCATCAAACCAAAAGCCATTACTCACAACCTCAATCAGGTCAAAAAACTGGCGCCACAATCTAAAGTCCTTGCAATGGTTAAATCCAATGCCTATGGTCACGGGGTGGCAGCAGTACTACCAGCGTTAACGCAAGCAGATGGTATTGGCGTTGCTACCTTTACCGAGGCGTTAGAAGCGAGACAATTGGGCTGGAACAAAACCATTGGTTTGGTAGAAGGGGCGTTTACCGCCGATGAGTGGCAGCAGGCGATTGAACATGACATCAGCTGCGTGATTCATCATGTACCGCAACTGACGTGGGCATTGGACAATATCCCGCCAGTTGAAAGCGCGACCAGAGTGGTGTGGCTAAAATACAATACTGGCATGAACCGCTTAGGTTTCAATGCCGAAGGGGTTATGGCAGCAGCTAAGCGTCTGCATGAAGCAGGATACCAGCTGATATTGACCACGCATTTTGCCAATGCTGATAACCGCGACCATCCGCTAAATGCGTTACAAATACAGCGTTTTACCGATGTCCTAAATGCTTTACGAGAGAGCATTAGTGCTGATATTAAAGGCTCATTATGCAACTCAGCTGGTACCGTCAATTTTTCAGAGCATCATCATGATTGGGTACGTCCGGGTATCATCTTATATGGCAGCTCACCCGTCATTGATAAAAGCGTGCAAGAATTAGACTTACAACCTGCTATGAGTTTTAGTGCCCAAATCATAGCGCTGCAAACTGTCAATGCCAATGATGCAATAGGTTATGGTAGTCGCTGGGTGGCACAGCAAGATACTAGAACAGCGCTAGTAAGCGTGGGCTATGGAGATGGGTATCCACGTGTGGTCAGTGACGATGCTTATGTGTCTGTTATTGATAGTACAAATAACCAAAGCTACCGGTGCGCTGTGATTGGACGTGTGGCCATGGACATGATCGTCATTGATGTCAGCACTGTACCAGAGGACGCCCATTTGTTAGATAGTCAGGTATTGCTGTGGGGAGATGCGCCGCACATTGATGAAGTAGCCGTACATGCTGACACCATCAGCTATGAGTTATTGTGCCGTGTAACAATGCGACCAAGACGCATACAAGCATAATGGTCGCAAGGAAATGACAAATGAATGGTCTACTTAAGTGACTTATCATTCAGCGTAAATTGAACATTTACATTGGAAGTAATTACGCTATACTAAAAGTTTGTTGTCACCCCAGCATATGCACTAATGCGATGCTATTGAAGACTGATAACGTTTCACTGACTGCGATCGACTGCTAGGATTACTATGAGTTTGCGCCATTTTTTGACCTTATCTGATTTAACCAAACAAGAACTAGAAACCCTGATCAAACGCGCGAGCGAACTGCGTAAGATGCAACATGCGGGCGAGATATATCAGCCCTTTGTTGGTCGTACGCTTGGTATGATTTTTGAGAAATCTTCTACCCGCACGCGCATATCTTTTGAGACTGGTATGGGTCAATTTGGCGGTAATGCTATCTTTTTATCGCCAAACGATACCCAACTTGGGCGCGGTGAGCCATTAGAAGATTCAGCCCGTGTCATCTCCAGTATGGTCGATATCATTATGATTCGTACCTTTGGTCACGAAAAGGTCGAAACCTTTGCTGAATACTCTAGTGTGCCTATTATTAATGCGCTGACTGATGAGTTTCATCCTTGCCAGTTGCTTGCTGACATGCAGACTTACTATGAGCATCGCGGAAGTATCGAAAACAAAATCGTGACATGGGTCGGTGATGGCAACAATATGTGCTCGTCCTTTATGCAAGCCGCCAATCAGTTTGGCTTTGAGCTACGAGTGGCTGCGCCCTATGGCTTTGAGCCAGATCCAAAACTGATGGAACGCTTTTCTCATTGTGTGAGCTTGGTCGAAAATGTACAAGATGCGGCAAAAGATTCTCACTTAATCGTCACCGATGTATGGGCGAGTATGGGACAAGAATCTGAACAAAACACCCGTGCCCGCCGTTTTGCACCATATCAAGTGACGCCTTCATTATTAGATAAAGCTGATCCTGAAGTGGTGTTTATGCATTGTTTGCCTGCACATCGTGGTGAAGAGATTTCTCACGATATGCTTGATGACCCTCGTTCAGTGGTGTGGGACGAGGCAGAAAACCGCTTACATGCGCAAAAAGCCTTGATGGAGTTTTTATTAAAAGACAAAATCAAACTGTCTTAATAAAGCCTCTGCGCAAATCATTTATAAAATAACGCATATAAAAAAGGCAGATCACCTTGATAGTGGTCTGCCTTTTTTGTGTTTATCCAAGCGTTAACGCTCAATTAACGAAGCAGTGTTTAACGGATTAGCGTCTCAACCCCGTTACTACTAGCTTTTAGCAGCACATCTGCTTGATTGGCGGCAAAAATGCCATTACAGACGACACCAACGATATTGTTTAACTCTTTTTCAAGCGCTACTGGATCACTGACGTCTAAATCATACGTATCAAGAATCACATTGCCATAGTCAGTGACAAAGTCTTCACGGTAGACTGGCTCACCGCCCAGTTTAGCCAACTGGCGCGCCACATACGAGCGTGCTTGTGGTAATACTTCAATCGGTACCGGAAACGCGCGGCCTAGTGTTTCGACACTTTTGCTCGCATCAACCATGCATACAAACTTATTTGAAGCCGCCGCAACGATTTTTTCGCGAGTGAGTGCCCCGCCGCCGCCCTTTATCAGTTGCAGATGCTCATTGACTTCATCAGCGCCATCAATATAAACATCAAGCGTACCCGCAAAGTTTAAATCTACGATTTCTATACCAAGCGCACGTAATTTGTCTTCCGTCACCTTCGAGCTTGCAACAGCTCCGGCAAGCTTTAGCGTCGGCAACAGCTCAATCAAACAGTTGACCGTACTACCTGTTCCTACCCCAAGTATCATATTGTCTTCAATGTAACTTAGAGCAGCCTTGGCTGCGGCTTGTTTTTGTGCTTGCTGATCACTCATTATAAATCCTTGGTAAAATAAACGTATCGTCTTAAAAGAAGTAGAAAGCTAAAAGAGATAAAATGCGCGGCTATTATAACCGATGACTTTATTGAATGTCAGCGTAATCCTTTTTCTAAATTTTAAACCGACCACAGTTTCAGCTCATACTGTTTTTTTGGATTAAGTTTAAACATTTGACAAATAAGGCAACCAAAAGACCAAAGCCAGTAACGTCGCTAATAGTACAGGCGGCGTGATAAGTAGTCCAATTTTCATATACTGGCCCCAGCTGATCTTATAATCTTTTTCTGCCAATACATGCAACCATAATAAAGTCGCCAGACTACCGATGGGTGTGAATTTTGGCCCCAAATCATTACCAATCACATTGGCATATATCATCAACTCTCGAGTCGCTGCCGGTACTTGTGCGCTATCAATGGCCAATGCGCCAACCAGTGTGGATGGCATATTATTCATAATAGACGCCACAATGGCAGACAAAAATCCTGTGCCTAACGTTGCTGTCATTGCGCCCTGCTGCCCCAGCCAACTTAAAATTTGAGCGCCATAATCGGTGAGTCCTGCATTTCCTAAGCCATAAACAACCAAATACATGCCGATCGAAAACAGTACAATTTGCCAAGGTGCATTACGCACAACATCACGCACGGACACCACTGCCCCGCGACCACCTTGCCAAAAGCGACTTGCAATTGCCATCAGGAGTAAGGCCGCCGCGCCAGTGACGAGTGAGATATGTAATCCCAATGACTCAGTTGCAAAATAAGCCATCAATAATAATGCCAGCAATGGGAAAGCGGCTTTGAACACTAAAGGATCTTCGATAGCGGACTCAGGCTTGCTCAGATTGGCAATTGAATAATGCGTTGGAATATGGCGATAATATGCAATCCACAACACTGCTAATGTTGCTATCACAGAGACGATATTGACGGGCACCATAACCGCTGCATAACGCCCAAAACCAATATCAAAATAATTGGCACTGACAATATTGACCAAATTAGACGTCACCAGTGGCAGACTTGCTGTATC